>JALTZH010000192.1 GCA_027051265.1 archaeon
GTTGTTAATATTTGGTCTCGTTGCAACTTTGCTAATCGGTGTCGTATATGCAATGCCTTGGATAATACCAGGACCAAAACATGGAATGTTCGCAACCATGACAACCACACCAGTGCAAGATAACAAAGAAAGATACGGCTACTATTATCATCCATGTTACGCATATTGGCAAAATGTTGATGAATTCATTGATACCTCAGAGTTAAAAAAGAAAGCTAGAGAATTAATATCCAATTCAGAGATTAAAAACAGATATATAGTAAAGGATGGGATCATCTATGGAATATTATTTAAGAATATTTCGATAGAAGAGGTTAAAATCGGTGAGCCAGTAATAATGATGTTTCATACATTATTCCCACTATATTACAATGGAAATTTAGTTGGATACCTACACATAAACAACTTTGAACTAGGATTGTTCAAGTAGTTTTCCAATATTTCTATTTTTTTATTTTTATTTTATTGTGTTAAAAGATGATGTAGTATTGTATTGAAAGTTGAAATTTTTTACTAATATTTTATGCCATTTGAAATAAAGAAGACCACGAAAAACGTTCAACGATGCTTTATCTGTAAGAAATTAATTACTAATCCGTACTCAACCGTTAAAACGTGTTGTGTTAATAAACCAATAGTGTTTTGCAGTAAAACTTGTATGAAAATATGGGAACGTACATGGCTTAAGAAACAAGAACAAATAGGTAAAACGAGTAAAAATATTGGATTATGATGAATAATATAGATGAATCAAAAGCTTCTAAATTAATAGTTGAAGAAGAATTTAAAGATATCTCAGAAATACTTAGCAACGATGTTGCAATTATTGGGACAGATATTTCTGGTTTAGTTGCATCGTACTATTTATCAAAGCTCGGATATAAAACAGTTCTTGTGAGCATGGAACTAAATTTAAACGATATGATTAAAATGTATAACGTGTCTCGCAAAATTTTAATAGAAAAATCGTACGATAGTTTCTTGAACGAAGCGAATATAAGATATGAAAGCATCAACGAAAATTTCTTTGTTATAGACTCGTTAGAGTTTATTGTTAAGTTGTTATCGTTAATAATCGATTCTAATGTCAAAATAATTTCTGGTATTAATATAGAGGATTTGATATATAGAGATAAAAGTATTATAGGTTTAGTATTATCCTATGGTACTAATTATATAAATATGAGATCAAAAGCTATAGTAGATGCTACAGGTTATAAAGCAGAGGTTGTTTCAATCCTATCAAGAAAATTTACCGATTTAGAAATTAACATAAAGGGTGAGGGGGCAACGAATTTTAAATTATCAAACGAGTTAATAGTTGATTATACTGGAAGAATTATGAATGGTTTATATGTAACAGGTTGCAGCGTTGCATCAATATACAATCTTCCAAAACCTGGACCAATATTAACACCTCTACTTAAATCTGGAGAAAAGATCGTTGAAATCATAGATAAAGATTTGAAAGAACCGTGAAGAACAAAATAAAAGAAAGACTAATAAGAATTTTTGAAAGTGAATCTATTGCTGAACATTACGTTAAAGAATACTGTTTATTCTTAGGAAGAGAAAAGAGTGTATCCGATCTAATTCAATATTTAGAAACGTTGGATGAAAACGAACTTGAACATATCTTTAAGTATGGAGAGGAAATCTCCAAATACGATAAACTCGTAGCATATCATTACTTTAAAACCTCTTCTTTAGCAGTTAAAGATTTAGGTTTAGAGGAATTTGAAAACTGGGTTAAAAATGGTTTAGAACTCTTAAAAAGAGATAAAAATTCTGGATTAAAATATTTTCAATCCTATACTAAAACAATAAGAGAACATTTTAAGCGAGGTGTAAGATTGGATGAAATAAGAAAAGTTTTGATTTATTATTTAAGAGGATTATCCGGATACGATATATCAGTTCGTGAGGGAGATAGTTATACGAACATTAAAGAGATATATTTGCCTAAATATATAGATTTTTTTGAAAATGATGAGTTAAACTTTTTAACTTATAAGATTAAGGCTACAATACTCTATGGATTTATAAGATTTAATTCCTTCCTATTTAACATCATCGAATATAAGGACTTAATTAAAAGTCTCGAAAATAAGTTTGGTAGAAAATTGCAGCTGAATAAACCTCCGATATGTTCGTTTATAGAAATATTCCCGAACAGTAAACTTGCTTTGAATTTATTTAATATATTTGAAAGTTATAGAATAACGAAGATACTCTGTAAAAAATATAAAGGATTTGAAAAAGATTTTAAGAAATTAATATATTCTCTTAAAAAG
>JALTZH010000193.1 GCA_027051265.1 archaeon
GATAAAGAAAATTCTCAAATATTAAATTAATTATGAAAGAAATAAGTATAAGAGAAATGATTGAAATTGATTTAAACTCCCGTTTTTTAGGGATACATCCTCTTGAACTAATGGAAAATGCTGGAAAAGCTTGTTATGATGAGATTAAGAAGATTTTAAAAGAACATAATATAAAAAAAATTACAATAGTTTGTGGTTTAGGTAATAACGGAGGAGATGGATTTGTAGTTGCTAGATATTTAGCGGAGGATGGATATCGTATAAATATAATACTGATAGATGATCCAGAAAAAATAAAAACAGAAGAGGCAAGGATAAATTTTAAAAGGTTACTTAAATTTAAAAACGTAGTGATAACATCTACTCCAGAAAAAGCTATTGAAGAATTAAATAAATCTGAATTGATAATCGATGCCATTTTAGGTACAGGTATAAAAGGAGAGCTTAGAGGCAATATAAGAAAAATCGTTGAATCGATCAATAGTACAAAAGCAATCAAAGTATCTATAGATGTACCAACAGGTATAGGGTCTAAAACGTTCATAAGAGCGAATTATGTTATAACATTTCATAGAATGAAAAAGGAATTAAGAGGCATGAACGTTATAGTTAAAGATATAGGGATACCTAAGGAAGCAGAAGAGTTTGTTCTTCTTGGAAATGTATTGTTAAACTTACCTAATAGAGATAAAGATTCATATAAAGGTAAAAATGGTAAGGTATTAATTATAGGGGGTTCAAAGAGATATCATGGTGCACTTATATTTTCTGGTAAGGCAGCATTGAATTCTGGATGTGATTTAGTATATATATTAGCACCAAGAGTTATAGAAAATACATTAAGAAGAGTTGAAGATTTTATCTTAAATATATACGAAGGAGAGAAATTAAACGAAAACGCTGTAGAAATATTTGAAACTATATATGATAAGATTGATGCTATACTTATAGGCCCAGGTTTAGGTTATGATGAAGAGATAAGAGAAAATGTGAAGGAAATTCTAAGAAAGGTTATCGGTAAGAAACCTGTTGTAATAGATGCTGACGGTATCAAATGTATAAGAGATTTCAAATTGAAGAATTGTGTAATAACACCACATAGAAAAGAATTTGAAATTATTTCTGGAATAAGATTAAAACTAGATTTAGATCATCAAAAAGAAACGGTAAAAGTTGTATCAAAGAAATACAACTCGGTAGTTCTTTTAAAAGGTAGAATTGATATAATTAGCGATGGTGACAGAGTTAAATTAAACAAAACAGGAAATGAAGGCATGACAGTTGGGGGTACTGGAGATGTTCTTTCAGGAATTATAACAAGTTTAATAGCACAAGGTGTAGATAACTTTAACGCAGCATGTATTGCAGCGTTTGTGAATGGAGTATCTGGAGATTTTTTGCTTAAAAGATATGGATATTGTTTCAGTGCAAAAGATTTAGTAAGAAATATAAAAAGAGTTTTTGGTTATTTATACAATTTAAAATGGAAGATACTAAAAAGATAGAAATTTTACAAAACTTGCTTAAAATATCGGTATTGGAATCAAAAATTATATTAAAATTACTTAAAAAAAATGGTCTAAGAGTTTCAGAGTTAGCTTATGAGTTAAATGTTGATAGAACATATGTTCAGAAAGCTATTAGGAATCTTATTAGAAAAAGGTTAATAGATAGATATCAGAAAAATTTAAAGAAGGGGAGATGTTATGTTTATTTTATTTCCAAGAGAAGATTAAAAAGACGTTTAAAAAGAGAACTTAAAAGAACGATAAAGCTTTTAGATGAATTCATTTCTACAACGTTAGACTGAATTTATAATTCATTTTAGCTTTTTAACGATATCAAAAATTTTTAGATTTAAAACATCATCTTCCTTATAAAGTTCACCTATAATTTCATATATTTCTCCTTTTTTAACAGAAATGGGAGAGTTATAATCTTTTAACCTAGCTCTAAACTTGTTATTAATTAATACCGTCGCCCCTCCTCTGTAAATTCTTTCAATTTTAATAATATATGTTTTTTTATGTTTTATTAATGATAATTCATCCCTACGTGATATATACAATTTTCCTTCTCTCAATAATTTTTCAATTACATACCTCATTTTTTCAAGCGAGAGATTTTTTCTTATAAATATCTCCTCCAATTGTTTTAACGATATCTTTTTTCTTTTTGATAATATTTCAAAGATAAATTTTTCAATAGCATAAGTTTCTTTGAAATCTGGATGTACTGCTGAAAAACTTAAGTAATCATCTATAGTAAAATGTTTTTTTTTTTTTATAATATA
>JALTZH010000194.1 GCA_027051265.1 archaeon
AATATTTGATTAAATATTTTTTCTAAGATTACTCATTAGGTTGTAATATTTTTCCAACCATCTTACATTACCGGGTTTAAATTTTTTTCTATAATTTTTATCGGAAATTATCCTAAAAATATCCTCACAGATTTCTTGAATTGTTTTATTCGTAACATCTATTTCATAAACTTTATTTAAACCATGAACTTCTATACTTTCAACTAAACATACGTCTAAGATTTCAGCCTCAATATTTTCCACGATCTTTTTCTTCTTATATCCTCTGATTTTTAAGCGTTCCATTAAAATTTTTGGATCCAATCTAAGTACTATTACAAAATCACCATCCATAAAATGAGAGATATGACTCTCTATTATATAATTATTATTCTCCGTAATTTTACGTAACTCATCTTTAACCTTATCCAAATCAACGATGTACGTCTCTCTTTCACTATCATATTTTATTATATATTTTTTTGAAAATTCGTTTAAATTTATATATTTATAATTATAAATTGAAGAGAATCTTTTTGCAACGGAAGTTTTTCCAACACCTGGTGTTCCAGTTAATAATATTGTTGTCATAAATTTGCTATAAAATTTTTGCACGTATTCTTTTTGCTTTTAGTATTTTTGAAGCTATATTTGTATTTTTTCCAATCTTTATTTCACCCTTTCTACTTACAGTTGCAATGAACAACTTTTCATCATCAACATAAACCTCTATTTTCTTTCCAACATATTCTCTACCGAATTTCAATATGACGAATTTATCATTATATTCAATTGATACATCAATATATTTATCTTCATCAAACGTTTTTGATTTTTTTTCTTTCGGATAAACATAAATATTTATTCCAAGTTTACGTTCCAATCTTTCAATTCGTTTTCCTTCTCTTCCTATTATTGTTGGAATGTAATTTTCCTCAACATACACTTCTGCATAGTTGTTTTTAATAACAACCTCGGGATTTGATCGTGGTGCTATTTTCTTTATTTCAATTAGAACCCTTTCTTTAGCAAGCTTTTCTATAGGTGTTTCAACTTTTCTTTTGATTGGCATAACTATCGTTTCTTCTCCAAACGTATAAATTTCATATTCGATTTCATCTGTCTCAAAATTCTTTACTTCTATAACAGGTCTAGCTAAATCGGCATCAACCATTCCCGTAGGAACTTTAACCGTGAACTCTATCTTATATACTTTTTCAATCCTCGCATCCTTTATAAAAATAATCGTATCAACAATTTGTGGGATCAATCCAAGATCAACTCTTCCTATAAATCTCTGTAACGCATCTATTGCACGATTTGCATGAACAACTCCAATCATTCCAACACCAGCCATTCTCATATCCGTATATATTTTGAAATCTCTCGTTTTCCTCATCTCATCATATATTGTATAATCCGGCCTAACCAGAAGCAATATATCGGCAGTTTTTTCCATATCTCCTTCAAGAGGAGAGTATTGCGTGATTTCATCACTTACCTGTAAATCTCTTGGAGATTCCATGGTCTTAACTATTTTACCCTGTTCTTTATAAAATTCTGCTAAAGCTTGAGCAAACGTTGACTTTCCAGACCCTGGAGGCCCTGCAATAATTATACCTTCAGCTTGTTTTTTCAATCTTTCCAACAATTTTTCCGTAATGTTATATTCATCGAGTCTAACTTTAACCGTAGGTCTGACGATTGTAACTTCATATCCATCCGAGAAAGGTGGCATTGCTATTGCGATTCGAAGATCTTTTATCTGAACAACTATAGCATGTTTCCTATCAATTTCTATGAAACTATTTCTATCATATCTGGCAAACTCTAAGATTTCTCTTATTATTTTCTTGATTTTATTTCTTGATAACGGTTTATCATCAAGCTTTACAAGCTTAAAATTTCCTGGAGTTCCTTTCTTAGCTAATGGAACAACGTTTTCTTTTAGATGTACGCTCATCGTTTCCTCATCGAAATATTTAAGTATCGATAGTTTTTTCTTCTTTGGTATTATTAACTTTACTTTGATTCCTTTACTTCTAGCAATATGTGCTTGTAATCTGTCGGATGTTATCAACGTAGCATTGAGTTCTTTGGCAACGTTTCTTATTATATCATCTATATCTTTATATTCTTCTTTTTTAGGTCTCTTACCATAAAATTCGAGTTCTATTACTTTCTCATCAGAATATTTCTTGAGTTTCTTCAATTCATCCAATCCAGCATATCCTATCTCTTTTCCTCTTAGTGCTTGATTTTCCAATTCTGAAACAACAGCTTCAGGTACAATTATCTTACAACCTCTAAGTTTTCCTTTACTGATCAACTTACTAATTCTTCCATCAATTATTACAGATGTATCTGGAACATATATTTCGGACATTTCAAATAAAAAAAAAGAGCTAACAAAAAAATATATTAATAATATATATTTAATTGAAAAAAAAAAACAAAAAATTCTAATAATAAAATTAATATAAGTAAATTGCACATACGTTTAACAATTAAACAAAAGTTATTAAGAAAGAGTTTCTAAATCCTGGTCCAAATCCTATTATGAATATAACGAATTTAATCATTTTATAAAACAAATCCGAAATCTCTCTTCTAATATAGCTTCTATCTATTAAATGTAAAACTATCGTTATTACTGAAACTTTTACAGGTATCAAAATCATGGCAGTACCTGCAAGGTTTATAAGATATTCTGCCAGAATATGTTCCTCACCAAAACCGTAAAAATCTATTCCTATAAAGGAAGCAATAGCATCCAAGGAATGTCCAAAAATTATCGGAACGTTCTCTATTCTGTTAAAAAGAAATCCTCTTAGAATGTAAAATAAGAAAAGAGATAACGTGAACGCAATCGATGTTGCGATTACGAAATTTGCAGGTGATTTCATATGGTTAACGATTTCGTAATACAGGAAAAATACAGGTATAATTCCAATTAAAAATGAAGGTTTGTAATAATCGATCTTAAACATTCTTTCAAAAATTTTACCAATTCCTATGAGAATTAAGGTATAAATAAATCCAACAATATATACACCGGGAGTTACATTCCAGAGTTTTGATTTCTCAAAATATCCTATATCAACGAGCAACCTTATTCCTATGGAGAATAATATAGAAGGTATCGCTACGATTATCAATCTTCTATCAAAAGGAATTCTTCTAAATAAATATTTGTATGAGAAATATAACACTACGAGTAGTATTGAAAAATATATCAAATAATCTTCAGGTTTATATTCGGCCACAATTTTTTATAAAAATTTTTAATTTCTTAAAATAAATTAAATTCGTTATTTTTATAATAAAATTTTCATGAAATACCCAAAGAAAAAACGTACATATTGTCCAAGCTGTAATAAGCATACGTTGCATGAAGTTCTAAAATACAGGAAAAGAGAAGCCCGTAGCTTAGCTCTTGGACAAAGAAAATTCAAAGAAAAATTAAAGGGATATGGAAGTTTCCCGAGACCTAATCCTAAGAATAGAGGAAAACCGGTTAAAAAAGTTGCATTGATTCTAAGATGTACAGAATGTGGAAAAAAACATCATATAAGAGGCTTCCGTGTTAAAAGATTGGAGATGGTGTAATATGTTAACCGAAGATATAAGAAGAGTACATAAGAAAAAAAGACTCTTACCAATTCCAAACAGTCGATTTATAAAGATAAGATGTAAGAATTGTGGTAACGAGCAAATAACGTTCAGTCATGCATCTATGAGAGTTCGATGCAATGTTTGTAACGAATTGTTAGCAGAGCCTACAGGTGGAAAAGCTAAAATTTTAGGAGAAATCGTTGAAGAATTGGAATAATATGGTGAGAAAAAGGGAAGAATTTCCAGAACGTGGTGAACTTGTAATAGCAACAGTTACTCGTGTATATTCTCATGGATGTTTTGTAGAACTGGAAGAATATAATAAAAAGGAAGGATATATCCACATTTCTGAAGTGGCATCAACTTGGATCAAAAACATTCGAGACTTTGTGAGAGAGGGGCAAAGGGTTGTTGCTAAGGTTATTAGAATAGATAAAACCAAAGGTCATATAGACTTATCTTTAAGAAAAGTTACCGATTCAGAAAGGAAGAGAAAAATATTGGAATGGAAAAGAAGCATCAAAGCTGAAAAATTATTGGAATTATTTTCAAAGAAGGTTGGAATAACTTTGGACGAAGCTTATGAGAAGATAGGATTTAAACTTGAAGAGAGATATGGAGAAATCTACGAAGGATTATTAAAGGTAGCAATTAAGGGAGAAGAAGCTCTTAGAGGTTTTAGACTTAAAAAGGAATGGAGAGAAGAACTCGTTAAGATTTGTCAGGAAAACTTAAAGAAAGAAATACAAGTTGAAATCTCTGGACTTATAGAGTTAAAAAGCTATGCACCAAACGGTGTTGAAATAATAAAAGAGACGTTAATGAAAGCAATTGAAGATAAATTCGAATCGGCAACCGTAGATATATATACAATAGGTGCTCCAAGATATAAAATCGTTGTAAAGGCACCAAACTATAAAATAGCAGAAGAAACGTTAAGGAGAGTTGGTGAAAGGGCTGTTACGCTTATTAAGGAGAAAGGTGGAGAAGGTACATTTTTAGGAAAGATAAAAGAATGAAGCTAAAATATTGTAAAAACTGCAAAACATACACGTTAAAAGAGGTATGTAGTAAGTGTAATCAAAAAACCTCCACACCGCATCCTCCAAGATTTTCTCCCGTTGATAAATATGGAAAATATAGAAGAATGATAAAATATCCAGAATATTATAAAAAATGAACACTGTTTTTATTTTGATATTGATTCTAGGTTTAATATTCTTGTACTATTACAGAAAGAAAATCAACATCGAAAGAATGGTTGCATCTCTTTTGATTTTAGCATTATTTTTTATATTCTACTCAATATATATGAATTTAAACAATAAACCATTTCTGAACCATGTTCTTATAGGGGTTTTATTGATGATATTTGCAACCTATTTATTAGTAGAAAAGGGATTTTTTAGTGATGAAGAATCATGAAATCTAAAGATAAAAGGTAGTGGGTGAATGAAAAGCAACAAGTGCAACCAGAGCATATAACAATAGAAAAATGAAAGCTTGATATCTTTTTATAATACCTCTACTGAAAGAAATCCAGGTTACAAAAGTTATAAAAGTCATGAATAAAAACTGTATGTTTAAAACGTTTATGTTAAGATCTCCATTGATAAAACCGATCAAAGGTATAATACCAAACAACAAGCTGTTGTGATTTATCTTAGAACCAATAAAATTGGAGATTGATATTTCAGCAAGATTTCCATTTCTCATAACCGTTATAAATGCTGTTAATTTTTCAGGCATTTCAGATGCAATAGGCGCAATTAATATTGCCAACGCAACAGCAGGTACACCGAGTTCTTTTGATAATTCTATTATAGAATCAACAAATGGTTCCGTAAACGTGATTATTAGAACAGCACCAATTATTAGATATAAAAAACTTTTAATATAATCTTTTTTTGATATTGTTTCTTTTTCCCCAACGTTTCCTATAGCTTTATACGAATGATATACATAAAGAAAGAACAACGATATCAATATCAATCCATCTTTTACATCAAATCCTCTATTTTCTATAGCTAATACCAAAGCAACGATGTTTGTTAAAAGAAGATACAAAGCATCAATTCTCGTTTTCTTAGATAAAACTATTTCTTTAACAGGTTTTTTGCTGAAGGTTGTTGCTGATAGGATAACCAATCCATATCCTAATGTTACCAACATCGCTGCAGCTCCAACCGCCGATCCAACTGCAACCATGTATTCCTCTTTTAAACATGCATAAATTACAAACATATACTCAGGCATTACTGTAACCAAAGCTAATATTACTCCACCGGTAAAATTCGCTCCAAATCTCTTCGCAAGGGTTTCAGCACTCTCGCTTAATAGATAACCAGCTAATATTAAAAGTGAGAGATAAAATATTGTTTCAAATATGATCATCATAAAGAACACTCAAACGTAGCACCTTGTCCTGGTTCCTCTTCAACAGTAACGAGTATTCTTTTAATATTTTTGTAATTTTCAAGTTTCTTTCTAAGTTTTTCCAGAATATAAACCGATAACTCTTCGGATGTAACATTTTTCACAGGCAATAGAAAAACATCTTCCTTTGGAAAAACGTATTTTTTTCCAGCATTTATTTCTATATATTCTCCTCTATCAACAGCTAAATCTTTTGGTATTAGAACTTTATGATCCAATTCTTTACATATTTCTCTTAACAATCTTTTTATATAAATAAAATCTATAACAAAATTCTTTTCTTCAATTATTTCACCTTCTATTTCTACAGATACGTAAAAATTATGACCATGTAATCTTGAACATTTATCATGTTCGATGATAAAATGTGCAGAACTGAATTTTATGTTTAGATGTTTACCATCAACGATTATTTTCATATCAATTGACTCCTAAGCTTGACAACATCTCCAACTATTATAACCGCTGGCGGTTTTACATCTTCCTTCTTAGCAATGGATACTATATTATCTAATGTTCCTATTATTACCCGTTGATTCTTTAACGTTGCGTTTTCAACAATAGCTACTGGTGTCGAAGAGTTTTTGTACTTTTTCAATTCTTCTACTATAAGTTCTAGGTTTTTTACTCCCATTAAAATTATAATAGTATCGGCATTTATCTTTGAAAAATCTACCTTCCTTTTATCCTTATCCGCTTCTTGTCCAGTTACTATTAAAACACTCGAAGATAATGTTCTTTCAGTTATAGGTATCAATGCAGATTCTGCAGCTGCAATTGCTGAAGTTATACCTGGTACTATTTCGAATTCAATCCCGTTTTTTTTCAGTTCAAGCATTTCTTCAAAAACTCTACCAAATATGAAAGGATCACCACCTTTTAATCGAACAACGACGTTTTTTTCCTTTGCTTTTTTTACGATCAACTTATTAATATCTTCCTGAGACATTTCCTTCTTTTCTCTTGATTTTCCAACGTAGATAAGTTCACAACCTTTTTTTGTAAACTTCAATATATCTCTGTTTACAAGTCTGTCATAAATAACAACATCAGCAATTTTTAGTATCTTAAGAGCTTTAACTGTAATTAATTCCGGATCTCCAGGTCCTGCTCCTACTATATAGACTTTTCCCATATAAAAATTAGTCTTTGGAAAAATAATAAAAAAAATAGAAAATTTTATTGTAGAGTTATAGCACCCACTGGACAAGCATCAACGACTTCTTGACAATTACAATTACCAGCTTCACAACTATCGCAAATAACCCAGGACTTTCCATCTTCCTTTATTTTAAAACAATCTGGACACAAGGATTCGCATGTACCGCAACCAACACATTTATCGTGATCAACTACAGGAACTGCCATGCATCATCCCCTTTTTTTCTTATATAATTAACTAATGAAAAAATTTTGAAATACTGGCATAATATTAAACTACGTTAAAAAAGAATCAATATAAATGAAGGAAATTTTAAATATTAGTACAATTAAAATTTTAAAAAGATATAACGTGAAACCAAAAAATTTTTGGATCAAGTATTTCTTATAAACGATGAAATTCTAAGGAGAGAGGTTTTATATGCCGATATATCCGAGAAAGATATCGTATTAGAAATTGGGGCTGGTGTTGGAAATCTTACGAGATTTATTGCAGAGAGAGCAAAAAAGGTTATAGCTGTTGAAAAAGATAGATATCTCGTTAAAATTTTAAGAGATGTTCTAAAAGAATTCGATAACGTTGAAATAGTAGAAGGTGATATCCTCAAAATTAAGGTTCCGAAATTTAACAAGGTCGTTTCCAATATACCCTTCTCAATATCTTCGGAAATTACCGAATATTTAATGCTTAATGGATTTGAACTTGCTGTTATCCTGTATCAAAAAGAATTTGCTGAGAGATTGGTTGCAAAGCCATGTAGTAAAAACTATTCAAGAATAACTATACTGGTTAATCTTTTCTCCAAGGTTGAACTACTTGAAATCGTATCGAAAAAGAATTTCTTTCCAATCCCAGAAATTGATTCAGCAATAGTTAGGTTCGAATATAAGAGACGAGATTATGATTTTGATGTAAATGATTTTCTCTCATTTATTAGAGATATATTTATTCATAAGAAAAAGAAGTTGAGAAAAGTGTTGAAAAACTACGGTTATAATTTGGAAAAGATTTCTGAGGATTTCCTAAACAAGAGGATATGTTGTTTATCTCTCGAAGATTTAATTACCATATATCGTTCTTTTAAAAAGTGACCTCCTCCCCGTGTTAAGTGGCGAGGATTCTTTGCGGGGAGGTTTGTGCTTCTGCGGGAGAAACTCGCAGAAGCACGGGGTGGGCCAGCACCCGGTTAAACCCTCCTCTCTCGAACCCTCTAAGCCTACATCGTCGCCGGTTCGGCTTAGAGGGCATCATTGAGACGAGGGCTATATTTAGAGCACCAACGACATCTCTATGAGCTTCTATACCGCAAGCGAGGCATTTAAACAATCTACCTTTTTTAACGAACTTGGCTGATCCACACCAAGGGCAACGAGAGGAGGTATTATGTTCATCGACAGGTTTAACTTTAATACCGAAGTTTTCGGCAGTTATTTTAATTCTTTGGATGATATATCTATAGCTGAAGAAGTTGTGGATGATAGCGTTAACTTTTTTACCTTTGTTGTTGTTTATTCTTAGACCTTTAGGATCGCCGACAAAGATAGTTTTAACGCCTTTTTTCAAGCAAAGCTTAACGAATCTATGCACGACAGTATTAACGTAATGTCTAAACCTTTTTTGTCTTATTCTGTAGAGTTTTCTAAGGGTTTTGGAGGTATGTTTGTTATTAACTCTTTTAAGAATGCTTTGATATTGAGCGATTTTTTTGTTCCAATACCACCAATCGGATAGAAGAGGTTTGCCGCTGAAAGCAATGGCTTGTCTTTCGTTTTCGATCCAAGCGGTTATTAAGCAGATAGCACCGATGTCGACGAAGGCTTTTTTATAACCTTTTGCTTCAGGCTTCTCGACTTCGATGGTTTGATGAGAGTACCAACTTTTGGTTAAGTCATCATATAGGATTTCCAATTGTCCTTGTTTACCATGCCATTTAGCTTTGCCTGTTATTCTTATTCTCATGCCTTTAAATATCAAGTATTTTTTGCCTTTGGAGTTCCTTTCTATACGGTAGCGGTCGTTTCTTATTATTGTCATAAGTTTTCTTTTCCCAGCTTCTCTATCTTTCCAGTAGCGAGGTGGGGATACGTTCTTAATGTGTTTAGGCAGTTTATTCATCCTCTGAAGCCATTTGAGCTTGAAGAAGCTTTTCCAAGCGAAGTTGTTCTTTCTTATTATTTGCTGTGCAGTAGCTGAGCCTAAAATTGATTTGAACTCGTTATACAATTCGTCAACTCCTTCCTCCCAATCAAATCTCCCTTCGAAAAATGCCTGCCTCCTTATATAGTTTAGCTTATTCCAAAGAATCGTGGACATCTTGCAGATTTTGAGAAGAAATTTTTCCTGTTCCTTTGTTGGATAAAGCTTAAATACGTTGGTTCTTTTCATCGTTTTAAGCATTCGCTTCTCCGCTTTTTGCATATTAATTATTTATAATTCATTATATAAATGTTTCGCTTGCCATTGCACCTTCATCCCCGCTTTGAAAAGTGAGGCTTTCTTAGCGACATTTTGTAACATTTGTGTGTTTAGACATTAAAATTTCATTTACTTTATAAATTAAAAATAATAATTAATCCATGATTGAAGAAGTAAGGAAATGGATTGAAGAGGTTGAGAAGGAATTTAGGGAAGGAAGGCATCATAGAATAGTTTTTGAAAAGGAATTGAAACATCATGAGAGAGGATTTCATATAAAATCAGCGGGATTTGCCGTTGGGTTATTGAAAGGAAACCATTGCATAAACGACTTCGAAAAATTCAAATTCGTCGCATATAGAAAAATAGATCACCTTCTTGAAGTAAAAAGGGATGGTAAGGCTGATGTAATCGATTGTAAAGAAAAAGAAATGCAATGTAAAATGATTATGGAAGAAATCGATGCAAAAGTTATGCAGCTCGCAAATAAAACAACCGGAGACGTTCTAAAAGGAGATTACGAAAGATATTTCCTATTCGAAAATTACGACGGAAAGGATTTCAAAGAACTAATGATGCAAGATAAAATCAAATCCGAACAATTCGGACAGGTTGAAGATGAAACGGAAATACTTGGACAAGGGGCAAACCTTAAAAGAATGGAATATAACATGAAAGCCACCGAAACGTTAAACAATACAGCACTTGAAGTCCTTGAAGGATTTCTTGAACCTTGTATTCCAAAGACGGATATTTCTAATGCGAAGAAAATCGATGATATCAAGGACGAGGAAGACAGGAAAAGATTGGCAAGATGTTACGAAATATGGAAGGCTGCAAGTGCTTTAGAACCAATTATAAAGGATAAAGAAACGGATGAAAGATTTCAATACGAATTCCTTGAGAAGTTTAAGATATTACAAAAAGCAATGAAAGGAAAGAAAACGGAATTATCAAGTCTCGGCCAAATAGATTACGATAAAGTTTCATACGTTGTTCATGAAAAACCATATACGTATAAGATGAGATTCATACATGACGTTCCAAGAGGAGTTTTAAAAACATGTCCATTACCAAATGCGGAAGCAGCGAAGGATGAAATGCTTTTCAGATTTGGTGACCATTATTTAATGC
>JALTZH010000195.1 GCA_027051265.1 archaeon
TATTATAATTGTTAAGTTAAAAATCGTATCAATATTAATATTTGTTAGTAATATATCTTTAAACTTATACTCAATTTTTTCATCGAATATTTTCCTGTCAATTTTTCTTTCAAATAGGAATTGCTCAACTTCTTGCATAATATTACTCCAATTGTAATTCTTAAGTAATAATAGTATTGATGGTAATCCGTAATTTATCGTTAGATATAGTATCTCAAAGACTTCTAGAATATCTTTTGATATCAGATTCCAATCATTAACCTTTCTTTTAAAACTTTGCCATCCTTTTATAATAATATCAGATGATTCCAATTCAAGTCCAAGGCTTTCTATATTAAGCGTAGGCGTTTCTTTAACGTTTAACGGATAGGGTTGAGAATTGTATATTCTTAACTCTATGTCTTTATTTATTTTCTTTAAGAAGCTTACGACGATTAAAAGAGCCGTGGACATGTAATTTATACCATGTGTTAAATCAACTATTATCCTACATTTATTGTCTCTTACTTCTTTTATCATGCTTAAAAGGACCTGAAGCATGTAATGATATATGGTTCCACGATATTCATACCTGTTCCATTTACCTATACCTGGACACAATACCAGTTCATAATTTATTTCCTTGATTAATCCATATTTCTCTCTTAACTCTTTAATACATTCCTTTAAAAAACATTCTATATTCAATTTTATACAATGTTCATCATATATACAAGTATAACTCTCAGCCAAAGTATCCAATATGAATATAATTCCTTTATCCACATCTTCGTGAAGATAAATCGGCATGAAGCTTGTCTTTGAAATATATTCTTTATTGTTTATTTTATATTTCGCATGTCTCCAATTTTTAGGATCTCCCCAAGGTGCTATTAATAATTTCATACAAAATCCTCCTTCTAAGTAATTCTAATCCATCCTATCGGTTTGTTATTGAATAAAGAAATTGTGCTAGGAAAGCTTTTAAACGAATTATATGCAGTAGCTGCTTGAGAAAGTTGTTTAGCTAATTTTTTGTACCTACTTATTATGCTATTTAATTGTGAAGATATTTGATTATTAAGGTTAATATTACAGATAAGAATATATATTGTTTTTGAGTAAAAACGTCCGGAAAATCCTAGTTTAATCATTATATTTTGCCAGGGTGGTATTGTGATACCTCTTTTAGATAATATCGATTTCTCATAATTGTATATATCTCTTCCAAATACTTTTAGTGCATCTTTAAGGTTAAAACTTAAATTAAATTTTTTTGAAATTTCCTGTTCAAATTCTTTAACATTCTTAATTTCAATCGATATTTCAAAATTTGGTTTTAATGCTTCAGCAAATATTGTATGATTATCTCTACTAATACAAATAATTTCAAAATTTTCATCCTTAATTTCTTCGGAATCCTCAACTATTAAATATCTAAACGGATCTGAAAAACTATCTCCAAATATTGTTGTCTCCGCTGCTCTTAGAGCATTGAAAATGTTTTTTGACTGACGTAATTGCGACAGATAGGTGTTTATATAGTTATTCAACAAACTTTGATTATTTTTTAAAATATAGTATAATGTTGCTGTTCTTAACAACCCTTTGATAGAAGATCCTGGAATGTAGCATTTATCTTTCCCTTCTATATGTTTAGCGAATTTCCTAACTTCCTGAATATTATTTAATATATCTTGAGACATTCTTCCCAGATTAATATTTATTACTCTAACTCTTATATCATCGTAATGCATTAGTAATTTATGAATTCCATTCTCAATCCAATTCAGATTTCCTGTTTGAGAAAGTGCGCTTAGCAAATTTTTGTTATATTTAAAAATTCTTTCAAAATTTATTTGTATAAATTTATCCCTAAATATTACGAAATCAAAAAGCCTTCTATAAATATCACCGGAACCTATATGAATATGTGTTTGTGTTATTAATTTAATCTTCATACCAAAAACACCTACCGTTTATAAGATTATCTTCAGACGATCCATGCTCTTTAAGATTTATAATCTTTCCATGAGCAATATCTGAAACTTTTGAATAGGCATTATATAATATTACATCGAAATATTTTCCACCACAAAATCTCTTTTTAAACTTTATTTCAGAGTATTCCAATTTATTTTCCTCACCATCATCAGGAATATATACAGATGCAATTATTCTCTCTGAATAGAATTTCTTAAATATTTCTTTTATATCATTATCTATGGATTCTCTGATATTAATAAATTCGTATATATTCTTTCCAATGCTACGCTCTCCTCCAAAA
>JALTZH010000196.1 GCA_027051265.1 archaeon
GTATAAAAGAGCTACCTGGAACGTTAAAGGAAGCAATAGAGGAATTATTATCAGATAATGAATATCTTAAACCAATATTTCCTAAAGAATTAATAGAAACGTGGATCGAACTTAAGATGGACGAGTACTTAGAAAATAACAAAAGACCAACACCATATGAGTTTTATCTCTATCTAGATATATAAGCATATCTTAATTTAAATTTTTATTTCTCTCAATTTTAATCTTATAGGTATAAATATTAACAAATATATTAAAAGTAGGAGAAGTGCAGCACCCCAAGCTATTTGATGATAATTCTCATAAGGTTGTTGAACCAAATTATATATTAATAGTGGTATAGCACCTATTGGTTTATCTATTCCTTCAAAAAATACCCGTGTAGAACCACCAATCGTAAAGAGAAGTGGTGCTGTTTCACCCGCTGCTTTTGCCATTCCTATTAGAATCCCAGTTAATATGCCTCTTCTTGCAATCTTAATCAAAACTCTGAAGATTACTTGAGACTTTGTTAATCCTAAACTATAAGCTGCCTCTTTATAGTCTTTTGGAACCTCTCTTAAAGCTTCTTCTGTAGCTATTGCAACATATGGCATTATTATAATCGCAAGAGCAAAAGCTCCAGCTATTGCAGAATAAGTACCAAGTGGTACTACAACAATATACATTGCAAACAATCCTACTAAAATTGTTGGAAATTCCATCATTATCTGTAGTAGCAATTTGGTCCCCCTACCTATAAAACTATTGGGATACTCATATGCAAAGATTCCAGCTATTACTGCAATCGGTATTCCAAGAATCGATGATAAAAACACGAGTAAAAATGTTCCAACAATTGCTGGTCCTATACCACCTAACTCTTGACCAGGTGGTGGTAAAGTTCCGGTTAAGAAATCTATACCTCCTTTAATTAAAACAGGAAAACCTTTCACGAACACACTTATCAATATATGAAACAAAGGCAGTATTGTTAAAAAAGATAATATAAAAATAGTTATCAGGAAAATTTTTTCCTTTAATTTTCTTTTATTCGTTATAATATTCATTTTTATTTTAGAACGTTTCATATCTCCACCTTTTCAATATGTATAATGCTAAAATATTTATTACTAAACCTATAAAGAAAAGAGATAGTCCAGCAGCAAATAATGCTGAGACCATATATTCGTAGATGAACGCATTACCGAATTGATTTGCTATGAGTGAAGAAATCGTATATCCAGGAGCAAATAAACTGATATCAATATTAAACGTATTTCCTATAACTAAAGATACCGCAACCGTTTCACCAATTGCTCTTCCAAAAGCAAGAATTGTACCAGCAACTATTGCGGGTTTTATATATTTTATCAGTACTTTAGTAGCTTCATATCTTGTAGCTCCTAGAGAATATAAGCCCTCCTTATATGTATGAGGTATCATTCTATATGCTTCTCTTATAATTGCTGTTGCAAAAGGTGTAACCATAATTCCAAGTAAAACACCAGCGGATAGATAACTGAAACCTGTTGTTGGTGGATAAGAGAATAGAGGAATAAACGAGAAATTTTCGTATAAAGGTTCCATTATATATTTCTTTAAGAATGGAACTAGTATAAATGCACCCCATATTCCATAAAGAATTGTTGGTAATCCAGCCATTATATCACTAGCTATTATTAGCCATTCTCTAATTTTACGAGGAGCATAATCCACTATGAATATAGCATAAGAGATGGATAATGGTAAAGCTATTAAAATTGCAATTACAGAAGTATAGATACTTCCATATATTGCTGCCAATACACCGTAGAATTCTTCTTCAGGAACTTCAGCAGCATTCCAAACATTTGTAAAATATATCGCTAATCCTTCCTTTTCAAATATTTTTAAAGAGTTTATAAAATAGACTATAAGCATCAATATGAAAATTCCAAAAACTAAAGATGTAAAAGGAAGAAGATATAATTTAAATTTATCTTTCATCCCTATTCAATTATTTCTGCTGCTTTTAGTCCAAGTTCTGCTATTCTCGTAGGTAGAGAGACGTATCCTGTTACGATGTATTTATCCTCTTGACCTTTTGTCATGATCCATCTTATGAAATTCTTTATAACTTCTGCTTTTTCGTCAGGATAATCTTTCCAGACAATCATATGACTGAAAGCAACTATAGGATAAGAGTTCTTACCCTTAGCATTTAAGAACATCTCTACTTTTTCCTCATATCCTCTTGTTATATCTGGTACAAATGCGGCAACGTTTTCCATCGCCTCCTTTATGGTATCTTTATTTGGTTTAACAAAGTTTCCTTCTGCATTCTCGATATAAGCGATTTGTAAGTTCTCTTTTATTGCATAAGCTAATTCAACATACCCAATAGTATAAGGAGTTTGCTTCAATATTGCAACTACGCCTTGATTTCCTCTACCACCTAAACCTCTTCCCAATTTATCAACCGGCCAATCAACAACTTTTCCAGAACCAACTTTTTTCTTCCATTCATCGCTTATTAAGCTTAGATATGTTGTAAACACTTCTGTAGTACCACTACTATCACTTCTATGAACTACAATGATTTTTTCATGTGGTAGATTTTTATCGGGATTTAATTCCTTTATTCTCTTATCATCCCAATATTCAATTTTTCCTAGAAATATATCAACCAATACGTCTTTACTCAACTTTAAATCATCAACACCGGGGATATTATAAACTATAGCAATCGCTCCTACTATTATTGGAAACTGTAAAACTTGTCCTTTCTTTTCAAGTTCTCTCCATAAACTTTCTTTTACAGGAGGGTCACTCAACGCAAAGTCAACTAGTCCCTTTTTAAAGTCGTTTAATCCTTTACCACTACCACCACCGTAGTATTCAATTTTCACGTTAGGATATTCTTTCATGAACTCTGTTATCCATTTTTCAAGTTGAGGTTGTGGAAAAGTTGCACCACTACCCGAGATTGTTATGTATTTTTTTTCTTTCTCTGCACACATTGGTAGTAGTATAAGGATAGAAAGTATTAGTAGCAATGAAAGCTTAAACCTTTTATTAGCCATCATATTTTATTTAATTTTACTCTTTTCTTAAATACTTTACTTAAATAATTTAAATAAATTTTTATTTTATGTAAGTACATATAATTTATATATGGAATATAGGAAGATTTTTTTAAGTGGGAAGGCTAGCTATATTATCTCTCTACCAAAAAGATGGATTAAAAGAATGCAGTTAAAACCAGGAGATTTAGTTATTGTTGAAGAAGAGAACTCAAAACTCATAATTTATCCAAAAGAAGTAGGTATAAGATATGATAAAGAAGTTTCAATAAGTGTTAAAGATTATGACATGGAAAATATTTTGAGAGAAGTAATTGCTTATTATCTCTCTGGAGTAAATAAAATAAAAGTAGATTTCAGCGAATTAGATAGAAAAAACGATGTTAAAGATTTCCTAAGAAAAATACCTCAAAGATTAATAGGAGTAGAAATTTTGGAGGAATATGAAAATTATATACTATTTGAAATCGTTTTGGATGATAACAGGTTGAAGATAAATGAAATCCTAAGAAAAATGGCCACAATCATTAAATCAATGTTGCAAGAATTAAAAGAATCCTTAAGCGAAAGTAATAATGAAACCGTTAGAGATATATTAAGTAAGGAGAATACAGTTGATAAATTATACTTTTTACTTGTAAGAAAGATAAAAACCCTATTAAATCAAGGAGGAAAGGATGAGGTGGAAGATTTAAGGGATTTGCTTGGTTATAGAATTGTAGCCAAAAGCCTAGAAAGGATAAGTGATCATATTGAAAACATTTCGAAAAGTTTATTAAACTTAAAGGAAATGAGGTATAGCGTATCGAATGATATAAAAGAAATAATTTCAGATGTAATAACCATATATGAAAAAACTATATCTTCTCTACTAATAAAGCAGATAAATGAAGATATATTTAAGACGTGTTACAATCTAAAAATGAAATGTGATGAAATAATATTGAATGTTGGTTGTGAAAATAAAACTGAAATGATTAACGTTACAATGATTATCTATAGTCTTAAAAGAATAATAAGCTATCTAACGGATATTGCAGAAATCTCACTAAATATTTCAATCAATAAAAAATTGAAAGATTAGATTATTTATTCTTTTTTTCAAAAATTCTTCTTTCAATTTCAATTACTTCTTTTTCTTCTTCTATCATCCTTCTTATAATCGGTGAATGAAGCTTTTCAATTACTTCAAGTAATTTCTTATCTTCTTTTATCTCTACTTTTCTCTTAATCATTTTATGTTCGGTAATCTCTACTTTTTTCTTATCTTTAGTAAGTCCCATTAATCTCAACAACCCTGGTCTATCTCGATCAACATATTCTCCTATAATTATTTTATCGGATAGATCAATTCCTTTCTTCTCTAATTCAACAGCTTCATGAATCGATATTATACGATCTTTTATCCAATTTAACATGTCTATAGGTTTTGATAGCTTATTTCTCTTCCCAAGCCCAGTGACACATTGTGTAATAACTTCTATGTAAGATAGACCTTCTTTAAATAATGCCTTTTTAATGCATTCTTTTATTAAATCTGGTGTTAATATCGTATATCTTGCAACATAATTCGCTCCAGCTGCTACTGCGAGTTTACATAAATCGAATGGTGGTTCATAATTTCCATAAGGTGTCGTTGTCGTTCTTAAATCTTTAAACGTTGTAGGTGATACTTGACCTCCTGTCATTCCATAGTTAAAATTATTAGCACATATTATAACTAAATCAATGTTTCTTCGACATGCGTGTATAAAATGATTACCACCTATTGCTGCTAAGTCACCATCTCCAGTTATAACGATAACTTTTAACTCCGGATTTGCAAGCTTTATACCAGTAGCAAATGCAACAGCTCTTCCATGTGTTGTATGTAAGGAGTCAAGTCTAACATAACCAGGTATTCTAGAGGAACATCCTATCCCAGACACTAATACGACTTTATCCAGATCTATATTGCTTTCATCCAATGCTTTTAGTAATGAATACATTAACGTTCCTAATCCACATCCATCGCAAAATATCGTTGGAAATCTCTCAAGTCTTAATAATTCCTCTACCTGCATATTTTTCAACCTATATATGGTAGAAATTCACCTTCCCTACTTGGTTTGAATTCTCTTATTATTCTTCTCGTATATTCCTCAGATTCTCTTAACTCTCTTTCATAATCTTTAATTTGTTTATCCAGATCACTTGTATCTATATCCTCGATCTTCAATATTCGTGCTAAAGTTAATAACGCTGCTTTTGCTGCCTTTGGATCTGGGCCTGTTCCTGATGTCTCTCCTAACAAACAAATCGCAAATTTACCGTTTTTTGAAGCCATTGCAACAAGAATTCCAGCTAAACCAGTTACTCCCAGAACACCTTCAGGTACTTTTAATAGTTCAACGTTTTCCCTGATTAATACTTCCTTTGCTTTTTCATCAGTAGCTACACCGAAAACCTTTGGCTTATCAGGTACATAATTTACACCATAGCCTCCAATTGTATATATTTCGTTTATGTTAAATTCATCACAAAAGTCTAATATAGTATTTGCGATATCGAAATAACTCTTAGGATCTACTCCTTGATATAAACCTGAAAGAATAAATATGTCATACTTTTCGGAATAATAAATTTCGTTTTTAGATAAATCAGCAATATGATTTTTACCGAAGACAATTCCGGGAAGCATTGCACCTGGGTATAAAAAATCCGGACTATACATTTCAGCAATTTTCTTAGCATTTAGACTCTTTATAAGTTGTTTGCCAGCTAGATAACCAACATGTCCAACACCAAGTAATCCTTGAACAAGTTTTGGATTTCTAACTTTTGGCTTTTCATTTACAAATATAATTGTTGTTTTAGATAATCTAAATTTTCTATTCATAAGATATTTAATTAATTAATACCCTGTTAATAAATTTCAACATTATAAACAACATCTGATTCGATTAATTCCTTTCTTAGCTTTTCCAATCTCCTCCTATTAATATGGATTAAAGCTTGCCATTGTCCCTTTCCTTCACCGATACTTGTTAATGTTCCAGAAATTATATTTCCACCGTTTTTTGCTATTATTGAACATACTTTTGCCAATGATCCAGGTTTATCTTCTAAAATTACTCTTACCTCATGCATGTTCTCGCTACGTAGAATTTCATGCTCAACCCTTGGTGGATAAAATCTTAATACCAATAGTAAAGCTAGAATCAATACAGCAGCTGAGATAGCATTGATTAAGAGAGTCTCGTTGAATTCTATAAAAAGAATATGTCTGCAAACCGCAATCATAACGGCAACAACAACACCTCTGAGATAGAATGCTCTCTTTGTTATAAACGTTATTAACGTATCTGCTAGTTCCAGAATAATCATTATGAGTAAGACATCTCCAAGCAATAATCTAACATCACTTTCTGTTAATTTTATTTCTATTACTGGATAAATTCTTGATGTTAATATTAGCATAAGAAGCATTGCTAGAAAGATAAGTATTATTACAATTAAATATCGTACCATGTCCAAAAATTTTGAAATTCTTTCAGCAAACCTATGCATAGTCACCACATACACAAGAAATTTCGTATAACATGTTTAGCAAATCATCGTATCCTTCTTTTTTTATATTTGATACGTATATATCTCTAACTGGTATTTTAAATTCAACAAAAATATCTTCCAATTTTTTATAAAGTTCTTCGATCATACCTTCTTCCTCTTCAGTTTTCATCTTAATCATATCACTTTTTGAGATAATGGAAAACGATTTTATATCATACTTCAAATATATTATAATATTAAATAACTTTGATAAAAGAAATTCTTTTTTTGAATATTTTTCACCATCCAATAAAAATATCACAACCGGTTGTCTTAATATTTTTGAAAATATTTTCAGAAACTCATGAAATAATACAATTTCCAATTGTCCAGATGTATCTATTATGCAAAAATCATTATCAAAGGATATCTTTCTTATAGCATTTAGGACATTTCTTCTCTTAAGCAGTTCCTCATATATCTTTATTATCGCACCATTTGGTCCAAGTTTGTTTTCCTGCATGTATTTTAAATAGTTAAAATATTTTCTTATATCAAAATCTGGGGAATAAGGTAAATAGGTTGCTGCTGGATCTAAATTTATAATTTTGCATGTATATCCTCTTTCAATTAAATATTTAGAAAAATTGGCAGCAAGTGTAGATTTTCCACTTGCAGCACTACCAATTAGTATTAAATCCATTATATAATTATTTTGTAAGTAACATCGTTCAGCTTTTCGTTACCAATTTTATTATAGCATCTCTGTTAATATAAAATCGTTTTATAAATTCTGCAACTCTGTCAAATTCTAATATTCTATTCTTAAGCATAAAATCGAGTATTTTTTTTCTCAACTCAACTTCTTCCCAGAATTCTGCTTCGTTTAGTAAAAATTTGGATTCTCCTCTTATTGCAATTATTTTCGGTATCTTTTCACTTCTACCAGTTAAATCAATACTATCCACATCAGGCTTCCATGAGAATACATCACTTCTAATAATCTTTCCATCTGTTGTTACATCGACGATTTCTGTAATAGATAAAACTCTTCTAGCAGGTTTTTCATGGACCTTTGTATGTGTTAAAAATACAACTAAATCTAATGCTGATAATAAGTTTACGGGTAAGTTTATTGGAGGCGTTGTTAATCGGTTTATAAGTTCATCTATATTTTCAGCGTGTATCGTTGCCATTCCACTATGACCGGTTGCCATTCCTTGAAATAGAACATAAGCCTCTTGTCCTCTAACTTCTCCAACTATTATATAGTTTGGTCTTGCTCTCAATGCGGATTTAAGAAGATCGAACATATCAACTTCACCGAATTTTTTTCCTGTTACATCTTTTGGACCATAACCAGGTCTTGCAATCCATTGACTCCAATGTTCGTGAGGAAGATTGAGTTCCGGCGTATCCTCTATAGATATTATTTTCATTTCCGGTCTTATAAACAACGAAACAACGTTAAGAAACGTCGTCTTTCCTGTAGCTGTTCCACCAGATACTAGTATTGATGCACCATATTCTACAGCTATCCATAAATATGCTAGTGCATAACTTGATACCGTTCCATTTGCTATTATTTCTATAGGAGATAAGGGAACCTTTCTAAATTTTCTAATCGTGAAGCTTGATCCTTTCTTCGAGATATCAGAGCCAAGTATTGCTTGAACACGATCTCCTGTTGGTAATGAACCATCGAGTAATGGTTCTGCTAAAGATATATGTCTATTACACCATTGTGCCAGTTTAATTACAAAGGATGCTAGATCTTCTTCATTTTCAAAGAGGATGTTTGTTTTAAGATAACCATAATTTTTATGATATACATATATAGGAACACCAGCACCTACACAACTTATGTCTTCTATACTCTTATCTAAAAGTAGCGGATTTATTTTATCATATCCAAGTATATCTCTATAAATATAATACATTATTTTATCCAATGAATCTTTAGTTAGATTGATTTTTAATTTTTTAACTAATTTCAAAACAAATTCCTTTATGTAGTTTTTAGCAATACCTTTTTCTTTCAATTCTGTGATATCATATTCTATCTGATTTATTAAATGCTCTTTTAAAGTTTTTAGTACTTGTTTTTCTCTTTCAGTTAATTTTGGTTCAATAACTATATAGACCAACGATCTTTCGGATGGTTCATATCTTATATTAGCAAAACAGTATGGAGGTTCTATCGGATAAGTTATGTTTAACAATCCCTTTTCAACCTTTTTTTCTTCAACAACAAAACTCTCTTTTTTTATTTTATTACTTAACTCAAGCAATTTGTTACTTATATTTCTTCTTTTAATTTTCCTAAAGATATCGATTAAGGCCATGGTCTTTCGCCAAGTTTAACTTTAACATTATAATATTTACCTTCCCTATAGTATCTTATGTTTATTACATCACCAGGTTTTTTGGAGAGAATATAATCAACAAGATCATCAGCTGTTAATATTCTTTTACCATCAATTTCAGTAACAATATCTCCAAGAAATATTCTTCCATTAATCATCCTAGTTCCTCTAAGACCAGCTTTCTCAGCTGGACTGCCTTTTGCAACATCAATTATTAAAGCACCTTTAACTTTTAAATCGATATCGTAATATCTGAAGAAATCCGTAGATGTTACAACGGTAACACCTAACCATCCTCTTAAAACTTTTCCATACTTTATTATATCGTTGACAACTCTTTTGACCAAATTTATTGGAATTGCAAAACCTATACCTTCAAAACCACCACTTGTTGTAAATATTGCAGTATTAATTCCTATGACTTCACCGTTTAGATTTATTAACGGCCCTCCGGAGTTTCCAGGATTTATAGCTGCATCTGTCTGAATAGCATTTCTTATTTTGTAATTTTCGAACGTTTGTAAAGTTCTATTTAATCCAGAGATTATTCCTTTAGTTACAGTAAATTCTAACTGATATGGATGACCAATTGCAAGAACTGGTTGTCCAACTTTAAGTTTACTTGAATCACCAAGTCTTGCAGGTTTAAGATTTCTTGCGTTTATTTTAAGAACAGCTATATCGGTTATTGGATCGGAACCAATTAATTTGGCTTCATATTCTTTTTTATCATAGGTTGTTACGATGAATTTTTTACCACCTGCTATTACATGATGATTTGTGACTATATAACCATTCCTACTTATTATTACTCCAGAACCAGATGAAATAGATTCCGTACTGAAAAAACCCTCTCCAGCAGTTTTATAAACCTTTATATGAACAACAGATTTTCTAACGTCTTCTATTATATCATATAAATAATCAGATTCAGATTTGTTAACGTAGACGATTTCACGTATGATTTCCTTCTCGATTGATGTTTCATACGATGGATTTATAAACTTAAATTTTACTTCAGTTAATACAAATGAGAATAGAAAAGAGAATAATACGATAAAAAATAAATTTATGAGAAAATATTTCCAAACCTTCATTTTTCCTCTTTAAGCATTTTGTTTATCATTTCTTGTTGAACATGACCTTCTACTTTAATATCGACTTTCTTTATACCTTTCATGTTTTTAAGTCTTTCTTTTATAGCAAAAGCCAACTGTACACCTAAGGGACAAAAAGGACTTGATGGTGTGAATGTTAATGAAACTGTATCTTCCTTAACTTCGATGTTCTTTACTAATCCCATTTCAACAATATTCATTCCAACTTCTGGGTCTATTATTTTCTTCAACTCATTTATGACATCTTCTTTTGTAACCATAATATAAACAAAATAATCATAATTTTAAACAACTTCCTCTTTAACAATAGCGTTTAACTTTTGGGCTATGTTTATATAATACTTCAAAATATCGAATACTTTATACATATGCTCTTTCAAATTCTTGCCTCTATTAATTTCTTTTAAGCTCAAATATATTTCGGTTAATAACGTATCTATAGTGATAATACAGTATTTATATATTTTTAAAAGATTTTCATTCTTTATTTTATCACATATTTCGTTATACTTTACAATTTCATTTATAGCTCGTTCAATATGATAAATATCTTCCTTCGATAAAATATTGAAACTAGTTAATTTTTCCAAAATTTCTTTCATAATTTTTTATTAATTTTCTGAGAGAATTCAGGATT
>JALTZH010000197.1 GCA_027051265.1 archaeon
ATCTTTAACACTTCTATTCTTAAATTTAATCTCGTATACAGCTATTCTAAGTAGATTTTTTATATAATCATTAGCGTATGTCCTTTTATATTTGCAGGAATATTTTAAAATCGTATCAATAACATTTAATCTTTTAATAATCTCATAGACATAAGCATGTACTTTCCTTCTTAAATTTAAATCATCGTTTAAATTTCTTAACACTATATTGATTGCTTCTTTTGGAGAGATTCCTCTTCTTTCAACTAAAGATAAACACTTTGCAATCAATTCGCTCTCCTTTTTCATTAAGAATTATACACCTCCGTTCTGACTCTCCGTCACTTGTTACGTTTGTGACGGAGAGCCTTCCCGTCTCGAGATTCATCGACGGGCTTTCGGGGGGAACGGGGCTCCCCACATATGTCTTTAGTAGCCTCCGCCCATTCGGGCTTAATTTTTTCCCACATATCGGGCAGAAGCGAGAGGTTTTCCATTAATTAATCAAATGTTAACAAATGCAATTAAATTAAACATCATACATTTGAGCGTGTCAACAAAAGTATTTAAGTGCTACAAATGCAACATTATATGTTTCTGCCCCAAATTAACTTTACTATTCTGTATCTGTAAAAGAAGAATATATGCAAGAGAATGTAAGTGAGTATAGTGGATAGAATTATTAGTTAACGTTAATGTTTACTAAAGTGAGCTGATAAATCTTTCGTATTATGCTATTCTTCATAATTCATCCCTACTTTGAAAGTAAGGCTTTCTTAGCAATGCTTTATAAATCGTCTTGTAATGATAAAATTCCTATAAGATAAACTCTCAATGAAACACTGCTCATAAACATAGGGTACTTCATCTTATCCCTCTTTAATTTTTATACCAATGTTAAACAACTTTTTAAAAATTGATTCTAAAAATCTTACGTATATTCCACGTTGACCTACGAAAGGACCAAAATTATCTTTATCAACGACTATTCTTATGTATGAACCGACAAAATCCGCATCGATTACATGCTTATGTATCCATGATACCGGATGAATTGCTCTAATAAAATTTTTAACGTTTAATGTCAATCCAATAACTCTAATTTTTATATCTTTACCAAGCTCATCGGATAAATCTTCTTCAATTTTAGAGATTCTTTCTCCTCTTTTTCCAATAATTCTACCCATATGAGGTTCCTTAACAATGAAGAGGAAATCTGGTGTATGTTGGGATTTTATCTCATATTTCTTTTTATCATCTCTTAAATCTAAAACTGTTATGAGTTCTGCATCTGGTGCATGAATTTTTGCAATCGATATGGCTTTCCTTTCCTCATCTTGTAACATTCTTTTTCTAATTTTTGCTTCTAAAAGTAATTTTACTCCAAGTTTAGCACCTGTTCTAATTATATCTGTCAGACTAAAGTCTATAATTTTTGCATTTTTTTCACCTGATAATATCTCTCTTAAGTATTCAACATTTTTTGCATCATCGGCTTGAAAGATTGGATCACCAGCCAATATTAATTTTGATCCATTTCCAAGCCTCGTAATCATCTCTATAGTGCTTTCTAAGGGTATATGTTGAACATCATCTATGAATATTATTGTTTTATCAAAAGTTCTTCCTCTTAAAAAATAAGAATCTACAACACTTATCTTACCTTCATCAATTAAACGTTTTATTTCGTCCCACTTAATATGGTTTGATAATACATCTCTGATATAGCTCATAGATATTTTGTAAAAAAGCTCACCCAAAATATCTGGTCCCAATTCTTTTTTGGTAGTTATATCAATTAATGGCCTACATATTATTAATCTAGAAAATTTTCCTGAGATTATTTGTTCAACACCATATGCTAAAGATATCAAAGACTTCCCAGTGCCTGTTGGGCCAAATGCAGCAACTATTATATATTTTCCTCTTAAAGCATTTAGAAATTCCTGTTGCTTCTCATTCAAAGTTTTGATGTTTTTGAGTACTACATTATTTGAAGTTGATTCAAACATATTTTAAATGTTAAATTTTTAATAATAGCAACTCTTACTATATTGGTGTAGAGTCACGTTAAATTTTTTCAAACTCTCTTATTATTTCTTCGACATAAAGTTCTGCTGCCTCTCGAGTTTTATATCTATCTCTACCTGCAATTATGTAAATGACTTGACCTTTCGAATATACATCCTTTAGCTTTATAACTTCATACATCCTTTCGATTTCTCTAATGTAATCCTCATAGAGATAAACTGGTAATGT
>JALTZH010000198.1 GCA_027051265.1 archaeon
AAAAAAATCATTACATAAATCTATCTTAGAAAACTTAAGAAATTATGGCATATCATGGGAAAAAATAACACCTGTAGCGGAACAATTCCTACTAAGAGAATTTTTTAGGAAATTACTGCCATCTAATAAAATCAAAAAAATTATCCCAAAAGAAGATTCTTTAAATTTTGAATTTATAAATTTGAAAAAAAGTAAAGCCATTGCATGGGGTGGGATTTATATAATATCAAGGAATAATATAGATTCTATAAAAAATAAAATTATCGAAAAGGCCAAGAATATTAAAGGTCCGAATGGAGAGAAATTGAACATTGAAATAGAGGTTATTGACAATAATGATCCAGAGACTCCTGGAATATATATAATTCTTAATAAATACGGTATAAATAATAGTCTATTTAGAAAAGAATTATGGTCCAGGAATCCAGAAGCATATAACTTTGAGGGGAATCACCGTAAAGATGGGATTTTCATATTAAGCGGTCCTGATATAAAAGCTTCTGGAGAAATAGAGAGGAGAAGCATTATTGATATAACTCCAACAGTTCTTTCTTTGTTTAATATTCCTATTCCTGATTATATGGAAGGAAGTGTTATTTACAAAGCATTGTACAATTGGGAAGAAAAAAGGTATAGAACCAATATTTTTATTGAAGAGGAAAAAAACTACAATATTTTCAATAAAAAGGAAGAAGAGGAAATTAAAGGAAGATTGAGAGATTTAGGATATATATAAACAACAAAATTTTTTGTATATCAAATTATGGTTTTTTACTGAGAAAAGATAATAATGTCGCTGTTTGATGCTTATCAATTCTAATCAAATTTCGATAAAGTTCTACATATTTCTTAGCAATCTTGTTTATACTGAATAATTCAGCCCTTTTTCTAGCATTAGTTGCGAGCTTTTCCCTTAACCGTTGTTCATGTAACAGTTTTGATATGGCCTCTTCCAGCGCCTTTGAATTTGCAGGTGGCACTAATATGCCCGATTTTCCATTCTCTATTATTTCATTCACACCAGTTATATTTGTAGAGACTATTGGTTTTGAGTAAAGCATCGCCTCTAAAAGAACTGTGGGTATTCCCTCGCTCAATGATGGTAAAATAAAAATATCAGAAATCTTAAATAATGCGCGTTTTTCTCTGCCAAATACAGGGCCGATTACTTTAATTTTTTCGTAAAGATTTTTTCTATTTACAATTTTTTTAACATTTTGTAATTCTGTTCCACTTCCAGCAAAAACAAGGATTAAATCTGGATATAGTTTTTCTAAATTTTCAAAAGCATCTATCAAATAGTTAATTCCCTTTTCAGGACTTATTCTCGATAAGAAAAGCAGAATTCTTTTGTCTTTTGGTAAATTATATTTACGATATATTTCATTAATCAAATTTTTATCAATATTATCTTCTGAATCTTTTATCGCATTATAAATAATTTCTATTTTTTCTTTTGGCGCACCGGCATCGAGGGCATCCTTTACCATACCCTCTCCTAAAACGGTTACTTTATCGCACCACTTTAAAACAATTTTAACCAAAAATGCTTTTATTGGATTTAAACGTATTCCATAGTTAATTTCTGGTTTAATCTGTATATCACCCCCCCTCGCAGAAATTATTAATGGTTTGTTTAATAAATACTTAGAAGGCAGACACCATATACCTGTTGGGTAAGCAAAAAAGGCATGTATGACATCTGGATCTATTTTTTTTACATATTTAAAGACTTTATAAATTGTAATGAAAGTTGTCAGACTTAAAACACGAGGATTATTTATTACACGATGAACGATTACTCCATTTTCCTTTGAAATTTTCGGCAACTTTTCATGGCTGGATGTAATCAGGTGAACTTCATGTCCCTGATTTACAAGCTCTTCTGCAAGCCACTTTGCTTGTGTCTCTGCACCACCAATTACGTCGTACTGGGGTATTATCAGGAGGATTTTTAGTGGTGTCATGGTAATCACTTATTTAACTTTTTTGCGATAAATACAATATAAGGAGAAAATAACCTATGTTCTGGTTCAATTTTAATCAATCTTAGAATTCCACCAATTAAAGCATTGGATATCTTTACAATTGGAATTATCAGATTTTTATACCTATTTTTATGAAAATTGACAATTGAGGCATTCCAAGAACCAAAATATTTGCAGCATAATATGTTCAAATTTAATGATTCTGCAATTTTTTTGAAATCTTCAGGTGTTAATAATTTATG
>JALTZH010000199.1 GCA_027051265.1 archaeon
TATAATAATCAATGTACATGTGGTGTGGAATTGTTTATTGTTTGAAAAAGATATACATAAATTATGATGATTCAAAGTTATGATGATTCTAGTGAAGTAAAAGTATATAATAATATTAAGGAAAAAGATGCAAAAGAATTTTTAAGAAAAATAAATTCAGATTTTGTTAACCATTATCAAAAGATTGATGATTCTAAAGAATTCTACGAATATTTAAATAAGCCTATAAAAACAAGCATCCGTATCAATACGCTGAAAATAGATTTAGAAACTTTTAAAAACAATTTTTCCGAAAAATATGATTTAATAGAAATTCCATGGTGTAAGGAAGGATTCTTTGTTAACAGTAATGATGTAGGAAAAACTTTAGAACATGCACTTGGTTATTTTTTTATACAAGAAGCAGCATCGATGATACCCGTTGTTGTTCTTGAACCTAAGCCTGGTGAAAAGGTTTTGGATATAGCTGCTGCTCCAGGAGCAAAAGCTACACAGATTGCAATGTATATGAGAAACGAAGGATATTTGGTAGCAAATGATATAAGAAAGGATCGTATCTATATATTGATATCAAATTTACAAAGGATGGGGGTTACGATAGCAAAAGTTTCATTAATGGATGGTAGAAAATTTATAAAATATGAGAATAAATTCGACAAAGTTTTATTAGATGCACCATGTTCAAATGTAGGAATGATAAGAAAGAATTATAAACATTTAAAGATGTGGAGTTATAGAATGGTTAAAAGATGTTCAAAACTTCAAAAGGAGTTAATACTTGCTGCATATAAGACATTAAAAACCGATGGAATTCTTGTTTATTCAACTTGTACAATTGATCCTGAAGAAAATGAAGAAGTTGTTGATTTCTTACTTAGAAACACAAATGCAGAGCTAGAGGATATTAAGCTAAAGATAAGGAGAAGAAAACCTATACTAAAATATAAAGATAAGGAATACGATAGCAGTATAAAAAAATGCTTAAGGATTCATCCACAGGATAACGATACGGAAGCATTTTTTGTAGCAAAAATAATTAAACATGATTAAAGATATATTTGAACTTATAAAAATTAAGCAGACTTTATTACTTGTAATATCCGCAATTCTCTCATATGTGTTAACTTCGTCACTAAACATTAACATAAAAGTTCTCATACTTTTACTTATATCTTCATTTCTAGCAGTTTCTTCGGCAACAATTGCAAATATGGTTATAGATGTAGATTTAGATAGAATAATGTTTCGAACAAGAAATCGTCCATTAGTAACGGGGAGAATAAATATAAGTACAGCACGTTATTTATCAATATTCTTACTTATAGTTGCAATGATAATAGGATTCATGATAAACATATATATTCCTATATTAATACTTATAGGATTTTTAATAAATATTATTATATATTCAAAACTATTAAAAAGAAGAACGATTCTCGGGATAATCTTCGGAAGCATAGCTGGAGGATTACTTCCTTTGGGTGGTAGTATATCATATTGTTCCAAATTAACTTTAGGAGGAGTACTTCTCTTTTTATTAATATATTTCTGGTCTATAATTCATACAATATATATATCAATTTATTATAGAGAAGACTATGTCAAAGCAAAGATTCCAACGTTTTCAACAGTTTTAGGAAATGAGAAATCGATATATATTTCGATACCCATTCTTTTAATCATTTATTTGATATCTGTTTCATATCTATTCATGAAGGAATTATTTCTAACAATAAATTTTCTCACAATAATTTTAATCGTTTTACTTATAAGCGTATATAAATTTATTAAAAATAAAGAAAGAAGAACATGTAAAATAATATTTAAAATGCTTAATATTTATGTTGCTATATTTTTCCTTGTATCTATACTAGAATTACTATTCAAACAATTCATGTAAATAAATTTTAATACCACCAAGTTTTCCTCCATAATTCCCAGCTGAAATTTTAATTACACCATCTACTTTTGTAGCAGCTAGAATACCTAATTTCATTGCTTTCTTTACGGATTCCAAATCGATACCATTAATAACAATTTCTATTGCAGCATTTGCATTACCAACCTTGCTATCCTTTACAATACCTTTAAGAGTTGGACAGAACTTTTCATTAGTAGATGCTTTTAAGAATTTATACTTTGAACCAACTTTTGAACCAGAAGCGCATAGACCATATGGAAAAGGAGTTATCACGTTTTCCACGTTTCTAAT
>JALTZH010000200.1 GCA_027051265.1 archaeon
GAATAATTGGAAAAAGAATTGATCTCAAAAAAATCCGAAACCTTGTTGAAAAAATAAATCTCGGAGATAAATATGACGATTACTTATCCTTTGCAAACGCTATTAGGACTACAGACAAGAAGGTAAAAATTGTTGTTGAAAGGTTTAAAGATGCCATCTTAATAGTAATAGCAAAAGGTTCAGGTATGATAAATCCACATCTATCTGAAGCAACAATGCTTTGTTTTATAATAACAAACATTAGGAACGAAAAGTTGAAAGAGATATTCGTTGATTCAATCAACAGAACGTTAAATCTAATCGCAATTGATAACGATACAAGTACAAATGATGCCGTCGTATTATTAACAACAAATGAAATATATGTTGATGATGATACGGTTAAAAAAATGTTTCTATCATCTTTAAGAACAATTTCTAAAAAAATAGTGGAAGATGGTGAAGGTGCTTCGAAACTTGTAGAGATACACGTGAAAAATGCAAAAGATTACGAGGATGCGAAAAAAGTGATCAAATCTCTTGCAACATCGTTCCTCTTTAAAACGATGATCTTCGGTTCAAATCCAAATTTTGGTAGAATAATAGCATGTCTTGGATATTCTGGTGCTGATTTTGATTCGGATAAGTTAAAAATTTATATAAACGATAGTATCTGTATAATTAAGGATGGAAGAATTTTAGAAGAAAATTTAAAAAATGTGCAAAAGGAATTAATTAAAAAAAGAATCAAAATAACTATAGATTTGAGTAATGGAAAAGAAGAACTAACCGGATATTTATGTGATTTGAGTTATGCTTATGTTAGAATAAATGCTTTTGAATATACATAAACCTCATTGAGAAAAATAATTTTTTATAACAAAAATATTATAATATTATGGTATCTAAAACAATGGAACTTCATAGAAAAGAAGCTCCAAAAAGATTAAAAGTTGCAGTGATAACGATTTCAACGTCAAAGTTTGAAAGCTTCATTAGAAGAGAACGTTTCGAGGATAAATCCGGTGATTTAATAATAACAACGTTGAAAGAAAAAGGACATGATATCATATTCTATACGATAATACCAGATCATAAGGGATTAATAAAGGAATACGTAAAATATATAGTTGATAAATATAATCCGGATGTTATTATAACAACAGGAGGAACCGGTATAACGAGTACTGATGTTACTATTGAAGCTCTTAAAGAATTATTCGAGAAAGAAATCGAAGGGTTTGGAGAATATTTCAGAAAAATAAGTATAGAAAAATCAGGATTAGGTGCAATAATAAGCCGAGCAATTGCCGGTGTATATAAGAAAGTAGCCATATTCTCTCTACCCGGCTCTCCTGATGGTGTAAAAATAGGTATGGAGATAATCGTTAATGAAGTAACACATATCGTCAAACATGTTAAAGAATAGATATCATTGTAGCTTTTGATTCTTAAAAAATTTTTAAACATGATACGTATATCTTAACTCTATATTTTCTTTTTTTATTACAACACCACTTCCTTTTATCACTTTACCAATTTTATATGCTTTTATACCATGTTTCCTACAGATATCAATAACATCCTGTTCATATCTTTCATCACATATGATACAGAATCCTATTCCCATGTTAAACGTTCTGTACATTTCGTAATAATCTATTTTCGCAACTTCCTTTACAAGCTTAAAGATTTCCTGCTCTTCTGGTAAATTATTCAGATAAAAGCAAAAATTCTTATTCAATCTGTTTAAATTTGATAATCCTCCACCAGTTATATGTGAGAGACCTTTAACTTCAACGTTTTTTAAAATATCGAGAACAGTTCTCACATATATTTTTGTAGGTTTAAGTATCTCATCCGCCAGCTTTTTATCGTTTTTAACGTCATATGCTTTCATAATCGTCTTCCTGATTAATGAAAATCCGTTGCTATGTAAACCGTTACTCTCAAGACCTATTATTGAATCGTTTTCACAAATTTTACTACCATCGATAATTTTTTCTTTCTTTAAAATACCTACCATAAATGCTACGACATCTATCCCGTTTATTAAATCTGGCATAGTTGCTAGTTCTCCACCTACTATTGCTACCTCCGCTTCTCTTGCACCTTCTTTTAAACCTCTTGCTATTTCTTCAACAATTCTAACATCGATTTTATCCATTGCAATATAATCAAGCATAGCTAATGGTTTAGAACCATTACAAATCGTATCGTTTGCAA
>JALTZH010000201.1 GCA_027051265.1 archaeon
ACTGGAACCACAATTGTCGATGCTTTTTCCGTTGCTGCTTCTGTAACTGTTTGTAAGAATCTTAACTGTATAGCGGCTGGTGTTTTACTTATTATCTCAGCAGCAGTTCTAAGCTTTTCTGCAGCTTGAAGTTCACCTTCAGCCGCTATTATTTTTGCTCTTCTTTCTCTTTCAGCTTCTGCTTGTCTTGCCATCGCACGTTTCATACCTTCAGGTAGTTCTACATTCTTGATTTCGACAGCTGTTACTTTTATACCCCACGTAGCTGTATGCTGATCGATAATTTCCTGAAGTGTTTTGTTAAGTTTTTCTCTTTCCGTTAATATTTCATCTAATTCACTTTGTCCCAATACACTTCTCAAAGTTGTTTGTCCAAGCATCGATGTTGCCACTATATAATTTTCAACCTGAGTTAAAGCTTTAGCTGGATCAATTATTCTGAAATAAATAACGGCATCAACCTTAATTGGAACGTTATCTTTTGTGATAACCTCTTGACTAGGTATATCCATCGTTATAGTTCTTAAGTCAACCTTAACCATTCTATCAACAAGAGGTATTATGAAAAATATTCCTGGACCTTTCACTCCAACAAGTCTTCCTAATCTAAATATTACTCCTCTTTCATATTCAAATACAATTTTTATGGCTTGAGATAATAGAAACAATAACAGCAGAACTATTACAATTATACCTAATGTTGGAAATGCCATCGATTTTCACCTCCATATTTAATATATCTTGCTATTTCAACGAATTTTTTAAAGAAGTTCTCCTTTGAATATGCATGGAAATGTACATAATTTGCAAGAACGTTTTTATACATAATACCATCAAAATTCTTGTAAAATCCTTTTCCTCTCAATACTTTAAATGCAAATTTATATTTCGTTAAATCCTTAAAAATAGGTCTTGAATAATGAAATTCATGTCCTTTCAAAATTTCTCCTTTATTTAATAATATATTATCTCTTAAACTTTTTATTACTACATATCCTAAAGCTTGAAATTTTTTTTCCATAACGGTTTTATACTCGAAGAATCCAACCATATCATATTCATCTTTATTTATTAAGATACTTTCACCTAGATACATTAATCCTCCACATTCTGCATATACCGGTTTACCTGATCTACAGAATTCAAAAACCTCATTTCTTAAGGATTTGTTTCTTTCTAGTTCTTTAGCAAATACTTCAGGAAAACCCCCTCCTATGTATAAACAGTCAATATCCTTTAGGTTATTATCTTTAATAGAATTAATATATTTTAAGTTAGCATATTTTGACAATTCTTCAAGATTTTCTGTATAATAAAAATTAAAAGCTTTGTCAAAGAATATACCAACATTTATATCTTTTTTAATATTGTTTGATTCATCATCAATATCATCATAACATAACGAATCCGCCGAGTATGCGAGATCAATAATTTTTTCAACATCTATGTTCTTTTTTACAAATTCTGCTGCATTTGTTATAAATTCCTCTATCTTATCACGTTCATATGCTGGAATTAATCCAAGATGACGTTCTGAGATAAATAGTTTTTCATCTCTAGGTATTATACCAATAATATTCAATCCGGTATAATATTTTATTGCAGTTTTAACCTTCATTGCATGTCTCTCATTACCAACCTTATTTATAATACAAGCTCTTATATTGATATCTCTATCGAATTTTAAATATCCAAGAACTATAGCTGCTGCAGTTCGTCCTAATTTTTTTGCATCAACAATTAATAATATTGGTGACTTAAGTATCTTTGAAACTTCCGCTGTACTTCCTTTCTCAGATATAGCTCCACAGGAGTCGTATAATCCCATTGTTCCTTCTATTATACCGATATCTTTTCCTTTCATACCTTTTATGAAGTTTCTGATTATATCTTTTTTAGATAATATAAAACTATCCAGATTTCTTGATCTCGTATAGCATGCGAAATAATGATAACTAGGGTCAATAAAATCTGGACCAACCTTAAAAGGTTGAACTTTATAACCTAGATCGTAGAGAATCCTCATTATGGCTAACGAAATCACCGTTTTTCCACTTCCTGAATGGGTTCCACTTATTATCACTCTAGGATAATTCATTTCAACCTTAATGCGTCAAGATTTCTAGGTACATAAACATTTGTTCTCAGAGTTTTATAAACGAGTTTTGAAAAGTTTATACATTTACTTTCCTCACCATGCATTATTATAACGTTCTCTGGTCTAGGTTGTAATTTTCTTAAATAGGATAGTAGTTTAAGTCTATCACTATGTCCTGAAAATCCTTCCACGGTATGAACTTCCATGTTTATTTTAATTGCTTTCAATCTACCATCTTCTGTAATAGGAATCTCTCTCATTCCCTTTTGTATTTTCCTACCTAATGTTCCCTCAGCCTGATATCCTACAAAAACAAGAGAATTCTTTTCATCTTCAGCCAAATATTTGAAATATTCTAGAACAGGTCCTCCTATCATCATTCCTGATGGTGCTAATATGATGCATGGATCATTGCTATCTATAATGTTCTTTCTTGCATTCGAATCCTTAACTTTTATAAACGTATCATAACTGAAAGGCAATCCTTCCTTATTGTTTTTATTACTCAACAATAGGCTTCGAACCTCTTTATTTAGATAATCAGGATATGCTGTATGTATAGCAGTTGCTTCATAAACCATTCCATCAAGGTAAACGTTGACCTTTTTCATCAAATTGTTCTCCATCGAGTGATAAATAAACGTTAACAACTCCTGTGCTCTACCTACTGAAAATACAGGTACTAATACTTTTCCTCCTCTTTCTATAGTTTTGTTAAATATATTTATTAACGTTTTTTCTGCTTCATCTCTATTTAAAAGTGGATCCTCATTTCCACCATACGTTGCCTCTATTATAATGGTTTCAAGTCTAGGAAACTTATATACCGCTGGTTCTAGAAGTCTTGTTCTTTCAACCTTTAAATCACCAGTATATAATATATTGTATAAACCTTCTCCTATATGAATATGAACCAAAGCAGATCCTAGAATATGACCAGCGTTGTGCATCGTTATTTTTATATCCGGTGAAATATCTGTAACATTTCCGTATTTTAATGGAATTACATATTTTATCATGTTCCATAAATCTTTCTTATCGTAAGGTGTTTCTTTTCCCTCTTTTTCAAGTACATCTAAATAATCTTTTTCAAGTAATAACATTAAATCTCTCGTTGGTTCTGTACAATAAACCGGACCTCGATAACCAAGTTTAAACAAATATGGTACAAATGCTGAATGATCGAGATGAGCATGCGTAATTATAACTGCATCCAATTCTTCTATATTAAATTCTGGTACATTTAGATATGGATAACATACATCTCTCGTGTATCCGGAAACGTTTACACCACAATCTATTAAAACCTTACTTTCTGGTGTTTGTAATAATAAACAACTTCTTCCTACTTCTCTAAAACCACCAAGAGCTGTGATTCTAACCCATCTTATATTTTTTTCAACAATAGGTCTGTGAATTTTTCTTCCTATATCTATTAATATTGATCTAACTTCTTTTCTCTTTTGGTATAAATACGATCTTATTTTAGATATCGTTTCAGAAGGTATTGGTGGTTTTCTTATAATTTCAGGTTGCCAACCTATTAATTGTCTAAGGATCGATAATCCTATACCTTTTGATCCTATGATTTTACCAGGTTTCTTTGCTTCTATTATTACACGATTGAAAACTTCATCAAATATTATATCTCTTTCAGTTACTCCTAATTCTTTTTCAACCTTTTCTTTACTCTTAACAAGATTTTGTAGGAATTCCATTATCTTTTTCTTTGTTTCTTCCTTATCCATTAAAACTGAATCATCCGGTCTTATTATTATTCTTTTTTTGAGTTCTTTTGCTATATTTGTTATATTTTTCTGAGAAATTCTCGAGACATCTTTTACATATACTACTACCTGAGGGCCTTCAAATTCTACTCTTACTACATTATCATGAAACTTCTCCTTAATATATTTTTTAATCTCTGCTAATGTATCTACTATTCTCATTTAATTTTTTTCAAAACGTTTTCAACTTCTTCTTTAGAAAATAGTTTAAAGCCATCTTTAGTTACTGTCGCAATATCGATTCCATCTCCAGTAAATACATCCCTTTCAATACACGCTTTCAATGCTCTAGCACCAAGTTCGATTGTTTCATCAAGATTCATGTTTTCTCTATAAAAAGATTGCAATATTCCATATGCTACAGGTGAACCTGAACCTGTTGAGACATACTTATCTTCTATAACTCCTCCTAAAGGATCTAGTGAAAATAATCTAGGACCAGTTCTATCATATCCTGCTACGAGTAATTGAACGATGAATGGAAATAATCTATAACTCGATAATATATATGCTAATAGATTAGCGATGGCATTTGTTGATATTTCTTCTCCTCTTCTCATCTTATACAATTTTGCTTCAAATCTTGCGTATTTTATCAGCATCTGCGCATCTCCAACGACACCGGCAACGGTTGCACCTATATGTCTATCGATTTCAAAAGTTTTCTTAACAATCTTATGCGCTACTAGATTTCCAAGACTAGCTCTCTTATCACTTATTAATACAACACCCTCTCTACATACAATACCGATTGTTGTCGTTCCATGCATGTTAAACTTCATATCAACACCTAAAAGAAGTACATGATATTATCTAAATATTATAAATAAAAGTAAAAAATGCAAGAATAACATGAAACTTGAAGAAAAAAATGTTATAGTTAAAAGTATCAGAGGAAAAATAAGAATAGCTCTACTATATCCAAATCTATATAAAGCTGGAATGGCAAATCTTGGATTCAGAATATTGTATGATATTTTTAATAAATATGATCGTATATTTTGTGAAAGATTTTTTTCTGATTATACTAGGAGTATTGAAACAAAGAGTTATTTGAGAAGTTTTGATGTAATTGCAATAAGTTGGCAATATGAAAACGATGCTATAAACATTTTAAAAATACTGAGGAAATGTGGTATAGAACTTGATAGAAGAAAAAGGAGGCAAATGATAATAGTTGGTGGCCCATGTACATTAAATCCAATGCCTCTTAGATATATTTCCGATGCTTTTTTTATAGGAGAGGTTGAAGAAAGAATTCACGATTTCATAAATTTATTGATAGAATATGGTTGTAATAAATCGGATATACTTGAAGAACTTAAAAATGTTGAAGGTTTCCTAGTATCTGAGTATTTAAACCAAACGAAAAGAGTTATTGTCAGAGATTTAAACAGTTACTTTCCAATAAAACAATTGATACCAAAAGAATCAGCATTTGGTTCTAGTTTTTTAATAGATATTTCGAGAGGCTGCGCATTCAACTGTAAATTTTGTCTTGGAGCATCTCTTAAACCAAAAAGGGATAGAAGTATTGATCACGTAAAATATGTTTTAGAAAAGAACTTAGAAATAAACAACATAAACAAGATAACAATTTTATCTCCAAGTTTTATAGATTATTATAAAATAGAGGATTTATGCACATATCTAATAGATAAAAAATTCAACGTATCAATACCGTCCCTAAGAGCTGATAGGATGAAAGAAATCGTGCTGAACCTTTTAAAAGCATCAGGACAAAGAACTTTAACAATTGCACCAGAATCTTCTGAGAGAATTAGAGTAAAATTGAACAAGAAATTTGGAGACGAGACTATTTATGACGTATGTGAGCTTTCTAAAAAATATGGTATAAATAAAATTAAACTATATTTCATGATTGGATTACCTGATGAGGAAGAGAAGGATATTAAAAATATTATAAATATTATTAAAAATATAAAAAATAATTACAATTTAAGAGTTTCTTGTACTTTTAGTATTTTTGTACCTAAAATGTTTACGGAATTAGAAAATGAAACAATAATACAAAAGGATAGATTTCTCAAAATAAAGAAGATATTGAAGGAAGCTAACAAATATGCGGAGATTTCCATCGAAAATTATAACGAAGCTTTTATCCAATACCTTATAAATCATGGAGATGAAAATACGATATACATCTTAGATAAACTTTCGAAAGGATATCCGTTAAAAAGTTCTGATCTAAAATTGTTTAACAAAATAGATAGATCATCTATTCCAATAAAGCTATGAAGGATGTGAAGAAGAAATAAGCTCGTTTAGAAATTTTCTCTTATCAAATGCTTTTATATCCTCTAACTCCTGACCATCTGTTATAAATATTATTGGTTTCTTAAGTAAATAAGATATTGTTAATATACAACCACCCTTTGTATCAACATCGGTTTTCGTAACGATTACACCATCTATCCGAACATATTTTGAGAACATCGTTACGATATCGTATGCAACGTTTCCCGTTGTCGAATCTATTACTAACACGTTAAAATCAGATTTCGTAACCCTTGCTATCTTTTCCATTTCTCTAAGCAAATCTTCATCCGTTTCCATTCTACCAGCTGTATCAATTAATACGACATCTTTTCTTCTCGATTCAGCATGTTTTATAGCATCGAATGCAACAGCTGCTGGATCCGCACCATATTTATGTTTGATTACACGTACGTTTATCTTTGATGCCAATTTTTCCAATTGCTCGATTGCAGCTGCTCTAAACGTATCACTAGCAGCAATTACACAAGATAAGTTGTTTTTTTTCAGAAGATTAGCAACCTTTACCAAGGTTAAAGTTTTACCAGAACCATTTATTCCAAGAAATAATATTATAAATGGTTTTTTTTCTTTTGATTTAATATAATCTATAAGGTTAAAATTATTTGGAATTATGTTGTCCAAAACATTGTAAATGCTTTCTTTTATCACTTTTTCAACATCTTTTCTCTTTACACGCTTTCCCAATAATGATCTCTTTATGTCGTTTAGAATTCTCTCTGATACCTCATACGCGACATCTGCTTCTAAAAATAGTAACTTATAATCGTCTAAAATTTTGAGATGTTTTTCTTTTATAACAACTTCCTGTTTTAAAATTTCATTCTTTTTTTCTGAAACTTTATCGGTTATCTTTGATATTAAATCTGAAAATTTATCTCTTAAACCCTTCAAAAACATATTACTTTCCGGCAGCTTCGTATTTTTTAACTATTTCGGAAACTTTAGGTTCCAATTCTTTAGCTCTATCTAAAAGTATTCTGATCGTTTCCTCATGTTTATTTTTTACTTTCTCAAGTTCTTCGATTCTTCTTTCTATACTATCTTTAACTTTTGGAATCTCTTTCTTTATATAAACACCAGAACCCACACCAAATATAACGTTTTTTTTATCCAACAATTTTGCTCTAATAAAACTGTTTGCCCCTATTGGTATCAGTATCTCATCTTCAAAGCTTTCAAGCTCGGATAATTTGTCTAGAAAATCTTTAACCCTGTTTAGCTCATCAATACTCGATGTTATTAATTCGAGATTTTGTTTGAAGATTTCAATTTGCTGCAAATAATACTGGTATTCTATTAATATTCTTCTCTCTTCTTCTTTCATTCTATTTCCTCCTCTTCTATTTTTTCTATTTTAATCTGTGTCCTCTTAACCTTATGTTTACTTCCCAAATCTGAGTAAACGAGTTCCAATGCATCCTCCTTTTTTAATGCAACGATTTCTTTTGAAAATTTTTGATACTTATTTCCCATAAAAAATTTTCCAGTTATTTTGAACAGTTTTTTTCTCATATTCATTTATTTAACGAAAAATTAATAAATGCTTTAAAGATTTTTCAAGAAATCTTCAAGATTATTTATATGGATTTCTTTCTGAATATTTCGTTTTAGATCTTTGATCAATATAACATCACGCTCTATTTCTTCTCCAAGTATGATAAGAAAATCTATATTTTTGTTAATCGCATATTCCAACGCTCTCTTTATTTTTTTTCTCATTATTTCGATTTCACATCTGAAATATCTTCTAACGATTTTGGCTATTTCTATTGCTTTTCTAAAATATTTTTTATCAAATATAAATATTAAAAATCGTTTATCTTCATTTCCTATATTTTTTAATCTGTTCTCTTTTTCTAATGCTAAAAGCAAACGATCCAGACCAAATGCAAATCCACACGCTTTAATATCAAATCCAAAAAGTTCACCTAATGAATATACACCTCCCCCACATATCTGTTTTTGAGCACCTAATTTCTTGCTATGAATTTCGAAAACAATTCCAGAATAATAATCCAATCCTCTAGCGATTGATAAATCTATTTTATATTTTACGGATGCATCATCGAGATAATCTAGGAGATTGATGAAATCTTCATCGTTACAAATATTTATGAGGTCGTTTTTATCTCCTTTAAAATTTATGATTCGAAACAATTCATCCTCGTTTTTTAATTTAAAGCTCTTAAGCTTATCGAATTCCTTTTTATCTATTAATCTTAATATCTTGTTTTGAAATTTTTCATCGTATTCTTTTAAAATGTTCTTCAACAATTTAATGTTTCCTATTCTTATTTCATAGTTTTTTAATCCAAGATCCTCTAAAACGTTGTTTGCTAAAATTATAAGCTCAGCAACAGCTTCAGGAGAATTTGTTCCAATTATTTCAACACCAGCCTGCCAAAATTCTCTATATCTCCCAGCTTGAGGTTCTTCATATCTAAAACAGTTAACGATATAATATAATCTTAAAGGATGTGGTCTATTTCTTAATCCGGATACGTAAAACCTTATAGCTGGTGTTGTTTCTTCAGGTCTTAATATAAGCTTTCTACCTGATTTATCTTCAAATACATATGCGTGTTGTATTATTTCATCTCCAGATTTCTTTAGAAACAATTCCAGATATTCAAAAGTTGGTGTTAAAATTTCCTCATATCCATATCTCTCAAAGATTTTTCTTATAATGTTTTCAACATATCTCCACTTTCTCATTTCTTCTGGAGAAAAATCTCTAGTACCTTTAACTCTCGATATAATCATAATATTATTATTTTTTTATGAAAATGCTAATTGTAGCAGGTACTAGACCAGAGATTATAAAATTATTCCCAGTAATTAAAGAGCTTGAGAAGAAAGATATTTCTTACAAACTTATATGGACAGGGCAGCATTATGATAAAAATTTGTTCGAAATATTTTTCAAAGAATTTAACCTGAGAAAACCCGATTACAATTTAAAAATAGGTTCAGGCTCTCATGCAAAACAAACCTATAAGATAATGTATAGAATTGAAAAGATTTTAAACTTAGAAAAGCCCAATATAGTTGTAGTTCAAGGAGATACAAATTCCTGCATGGCTGCAGCTCTAACATCAGTTAAAATGAAAATTCCAGTGGCTCATGTTGAAGCGGGTTTGAGAAGTTTTGATATGAGAATGCCTGAGGAAATCAATAGAATAATCGTCGATCACATTTCTCAAGCTTTATTTGCTCCAACTAAAATTTCAGTTACAAATTTGATTTGTGAAGGAATAGAGGCGGATAGGATATTTTTAACAGGTAATACTATTGTAGATACAGTTAATATCTTTAAAAATCTTGTGGATAAGTATGCAAGATATAAAGAATATGAGGATTTTTTACTTCTAACAATACATAGAGAAGAAAACGTTGAGAATGAAAAGAGATTAAAAACAATATTTAATACGTTGCTTGAGGTTGATTATAAGATAGTTTTTCCTATACATCCAAGAACAAAAAAGGCTTTAAAAAGGATAAATCTATACAAGAAAATTAAAGAAAAAATCATAATATTGGAACCATTAGGATATATGGATTTCTTATACCTATTAAAGAAATGTAAAGCTGTAATAACAGATTCTGGTGGTGTTCAAGAAGAAGCATTGATATTAAAAAAGCCTTGTATAACTATAAGAGAAAATACAGAAAGAATCGAGAGCATTCTTATGGGATGTAACATTTTAACAGGATATAGTAAAAAAAGAATTCTCAACGCAATATATAAAGCTTTGGAATTGAAAATTGATTATAATAAAAATCCACTTGGTGATGGTAAAGCTGGAGAAAGGATAGTTAAAATATTAACAGAAAGGGAATTTAATATAAGAAATATAAACTTTTTGAAACATAACTTCATACGTCGCGTTAGAATTATAAACGAAGAAACATCGATAAAAAGTTTTGAAAAGAAATATAAATGTAAAATAAATAAAATTTTAAGAAAAGATAAAATTCTTTTTCCACATGACGTAGATAAGTTGAAACCTAATGATCTTGTTGAATTTTTATAGTTATTTTTAATAC
>JALTZH010000202.1 GCA_027051265.1 archaeon
TTACCACTTCTATCAATATCTATTTGTCTTAAATCCGAAATTTCCTCTAGAGATTTTCTAGGATCATTTAGGAAGAAGGCTTTTACAGCTTCATATCTTCTTATAGCTTCATCGTCATGTGCCGCAATTCTCGCGGATCCGTAAACTATTTTGTATAGAGCAGATGCTAGATGATGAGGTTGGTTTCCAAGTTTTACACTACCGTAATCTGCATAATACTCTCTTATTCTAGATGCATATAATACTAGAAGATTTGTTATGAAGTAAATTATGAATGCTAATATACCTATCAATGCTAAATAGTTACCTCTTTCTCTAGCAAACATGCTACTCCACCATAGATTAAATGCGATATAGTAGAAGATCATGGGTATAATGGAAAGCAACGTAATAACAAGCATATCCCTATGCTTTATATGCGAGATCTCATGACCAATTACAGCTTTTAGTTCGTTTTCATCCAACATTTGTAAGAGCGCTCTGGTTACAACTACTCTTCCATCTTTAATACTTCTTCCAAATGCAAATGCATTTGGAATTTCTATTTCCGATATTCCAACCTTTGGTTTGGGAATTCCTGCCTTTGAAGCTAGTTCTTCGACAATTCTATGTAATCTTGGAGCTTCGTTTTCAGAAACATATCTTACACGCATTGTCAATTCTACTATTTTTGGTGCCATTATATACTGTAATATTAAGAAAAATCCTGCCAATATTCCATAGAATAGAAAACTACCTATTCCTAGTAAAGTACCAATTATTGCTACTGCAGCGTATATTATTCCAAACAATATTCCAAGCAATATTATGAATTTTGACCATAGTTTTATTGCACTCATAAAAATAATTAATTAAATAACGTTCACATTCCTTTATCAAAATTTTCTCTTAAAAAATGGAGATTAAAGATGTTTTAAAAATGTACAAAAAGGGAGAAATAAATGAGGAAGAGGCTGAGAAATTGATCAAGATTTTCAGCTATAGTAAATTGGGAGATGTTATCATAGATATATCTAGAAGAAAAAGAATAAAAATTCCAGAGATTATATATGGGTATAAAAAAAGGAAGGAAGACATTTTAAACTCAATACTTAATATAATGAAGTTTGAGAATATATGTTTCGTATCTAGAATAAATCCAAAAAAGTATCTTTTTATTAAAAAAAACCTTACAAAATACATTTTAGAATATAATAAAAAATGTTATATGTTAAAAGTGAAAAGTGAAAATTACAGGAAGAATTTAATTAATGGTAAAGTAGCTATAGTTACGGCTGGAGCTTCGGATATTAGATATGCAGAAGAGACGTATGAGATTTTAGTCGAATTTTGTAAAAACGTTTATAGATACTATGATATTGGAGTATCTGGAATACATAGAACCTTAGATACTGTTAAAGATATAATAGAGAAAGATATCGATGTGGTAATTGTTTTTGCTGGATTTGAAGGTGCTCTACCTAGTATTTTGGGAGGATTACTGGATACCATTATCATAGCGGTTCCTACATCAACAGGATATGGTTTAGGGGGAAAAGGACTAGCAGCATTACTTAGTATGTTAAATAGTTGTAGTCCAAATATAGCTGTTGTCAACATTAATTCTGGTGTAAGAGCAGCATTGCTTACGTATATAGTTCTCAAGAGAATCTATAAAGACTGAACAATCTCTTCCTATCGGAAAGCGCTTTTGCTTTATTTAAGAGAATTACTTCCTATAAGAAATAACAAGAAGTAGAGATTTCTCTCCACATGTGTTTGTGTTAATTGTTGTGGTTGCCCGTGCACTAAATTTTGGAGATTTTGAGGATTTTTGATATGTGTACGGGCTTCACTCTCAGCACGTCATTTATATTAATCAGTGTATCATAGGAGGCAGTTGTGCCCACCACACTGGATACCAATTTTAGGGGATTTAAAACCTCTCGGGGGCTTAATTCCGTCATTGAGGTAAGGGTTTTTTCACAAAAATAATGAAATTTTTAAAATTTCAAAAAAAAGGTTCTCGTAATTATCAAATTACTTCAATTCCTCAAATAAATGAATAATCTAACACAACGATTTCTATAATTAATTACTCTTTAGAAAAACAATTCAAACGGATTTTAATCTGTATCCACAATATGGACAAATAATCCATGATA
>JALTZH010000203.1 GCA_027051265.1 archaeon
TCAGGATGAGAATAATTTAGTAAAATTCCATCGGAACATTCGGATAGAATTGTGATCGATCGTTTACCAGATGCTCCAGATAGTGTTTTTATACCAAAACTTTTCAATTGTTTTATACATCTTTTTAAAAAGCTTAATTTTGGTCTTTTAATTCCTAATTTTTTCAAGCTTCTTACATCACCCATACCAATGGAGATCGTAAATCTATTGGGATAATATTTTGAAATTGTGTAACAAAATCTTAATATATTGTTGCAACCATCTATATATGGAGAAACAATTCCCGTTGATACATTTACATCGGTATTTTCTAAAAGAAACGATACTAAAATAAACGGATGCTTGTATTTTAGATTTTCACCAACGAAAATATAATTAAAAGAATTTAAAATATCAAGATTTTTAAGTATATAATTAAAGGATAAATCTCCATTTATATTTATTGCTATATATTTAATTTTTGTTTTGTTGCTCTTCAAATATAATCTCCTCAAAATCCTCAACGTTATTTATATTAGAATCTGATATCAGAATTTTTGGTTTATTTGTTGAGATATATCTGTTTGTGGTAATTACACCATCAACACTTTTTAATCGTAACTTATCTTCACATATTGCATAAATCTTTACATCATGTGATTGATGTATGCTTTTCATAGTTTCTCTTAACTTTTTTACGATTTCCTCTGTTAAAGATTCTTGTTTGAATGAAATTATTAAATCTTTACATAAATCCGATAACGCAACGGATAAGGATGAAATATTCCATAGAGTTCTTTTATTTAGATTAATGTTAAAGATTCCAAGATTTTTCTTAAGTCTAAAATATAAAATAGCTGCATATGTAAATGCTTCATATTCCCTTTCATCAGAAATCCATACTCTGAAAATATCTCTTCTTCTTAACTTTTCCAACGTTTTATCATTTAATTCCTTAACAATTATTCCAACTTTCATATTTAATAAGCTAGAAAATTAAATATTATCTATGTGTGGTATCGCGGGATATATAGGTTTAAAGAATGCAAAAGATATCTTGTATGATTGCATAAAAAGATTAGAGTATCGAGGCTATGATTCCTATGGATATGCTCTCATAGTTACTAATAATCTCTTCGTAGAAAAAAACGTCGGTTATATTAAGCCTATAAGTTTTAATCTTTATTCAAATATAGGTTTAGCTCACACTAGATGGGCGACGCATGGTAAAGTTTCTAAAGCTAATGCTCATCCTCATGTATCATGTAATAATAGAATTGCAATTGTTCATAACGGGATAATAAGAAATTATAAAGAGTTAAAAGCTGAACTCTTAAAAAACAATCATATCTTCAAGTCAGAAACCGATACAGAAGTTGTTGCGCATCTAATTGAAGAATATTTAAAAGAATATGAGTTTGAAGAAGCATTCAGAAAAGCCATTCTAGCATTGGAAGGTAGTTTTGCAATTGCTGCGATTTATATCAATGAACCAAACAAAATATTGATTGCAAGAAATGAAAATCCAATCATGATAGGTATTGGTAAAAATGAGAATTTTATAGCTAGTGATATAAATGCGTTCTTAAGATATACAAAAAAAGCAGTTGCTTTGGATGATTATGAATATGGTATTATATATAAAGATAAATATATCATAAAAGATCTATTAACAAAAAAAGAAAGAAAGAAGAAAACGATCACGGTTACGTGGAAAGATGAGGATGCATTAAAAGAAGGATTTGAACATTTTATGCTTAAAGAGATTTTTGAAGAACCAAGAGTAGTTTCAACAGCGTTGAGTATAGGTTTTGATAACAGACTGCTTGATACAATAAATAAAGCCTCCAAAATCTATCTAATAGGTGCAGGAACAAGCTTACATGCTGGAATGCATGCAGAGTATTGGTTTCCAAAGTTTTGCAAACTTCCAGCTGTTGCTATCGATTCGACTGAGCTTTTGGAAAAAGCCGTAATTGATAAGGATACAGTTATCATAGCAATTTCACAATCCGGAGAAACATACGATACGCTTGTTGCTATGAAGGAAGCAAAGAAATTAGGTGCAAGGATAATTTCAATAGTTAATGTACCTGGATCTACAGCAACAAGGTTATCCGATTTTAC
>JALTZH010000204.1 GCA_027051265.1 archaeon
AGAAGATTATATATAAAAAATCATATATTTATAATAATATTTCCTATAAGTTTTGTAAAAAAATTCCCATCGTTATCATTTATTATTTTTAACGAAGATGAAGATAAAATTACCGAAACCAAAATTCAAAAGTGAAGTATCATTGGAAGAAGCATTGTTGAAGAGAAAATCATATAGAAGATTTTTAAATAAAAAATTATCTTTGGAGGAAATTTCTCAGATATTATGGGCAGGACAAGGAATTACCAGGGGGAATTTTTTTAGAACAGTTCCATCTGCTGGTGCTTTATATCCAATTGAGCTATATGCAGTATTAGAAGAAGGTGTTTTTCACTACATACCTCATGAACATGCATTGGAATTGATTAAAAAAGGTGATGTTAGATATGATCTTATGAAAGCTGCGTTGTATCAAGAATATATACTTGAAGCTCCATTGAATGTAATAATTGCAGCAGTATTTAGCAGAACAACGTACAAGTATGGTGATAGAGGTATAAGATATGTTCTTTTTGAAGCTGGACATGTATCACAAAACATATATCTCCAATGCGTATCCTTAAAGCTTGGTACTGTTGCAATTGGCGCATTTTATGACGAGGAAGTTAAAAGAGTATTATCCTTACCTAAAGATCATGATCCTTTATATATAATGCCGGTAGGTTATCCTAGAGAATGATGAACTGGGATTAAACTGAAAAATGATGAAAAACACCCCTTCTGATAGAAAGATATTGGTTATAGATAAGAAATCAATAAAAAATCTCAATGAAGATATATTACGTGAGAAATGTGAGATTCTTGAAATCCATCTCAGAGATATAAGGTTTATAGTTTTCGTGGATGTTTTGAGGAAGATGTTAGAGAAGAATTTATATAAAACAATAATTGTATATGATGAAGAAATACGTAGAGGATATAATAAAAACGTTAAAGCAAGTCATAAGAGAAAGTGTTAATGATAAGGTTGCTCTATCGTTTTCAGCTGGTTTAGATAGTAGTATACTAGCAAAGATATTAAGAGATTTAGGTTTAAATCATAAACTATACTCAATTGTTACAAGATACTCTAAGGATGAAGAATATATTTTTAAAATTAAGCCTTATTTTAGCAACGTTGAAATAATAAGATTATCTGAAACTGATATAATTAGAACGTATCGATTCTTAATAAAGAGAATTCCAAGAAAAACGAGAATGGATTTATCAATTGCTACATGTTTTTATTTCGTAGCAAGGGAAGCGAGTAAAGATGAATGTAAAATATTGATGACAGCACAAGGGGCTGATGAATTATTTGGAGGATATTACAGATATTTAAGATTAAGTAAAAATCCTAAAAGGCTTAAAGAAGAGATGGAAAAAGATTTCATCAAATGTTTAAACATTGATTATCTTAGAGATAAAAACGTTTCAGATATATTTGGATTAAAATATTTTGCTCCATTCTCTACGAAAGAAATGCATGAAGTTGCAAAAAAGATCCCTATGGAATATAAGATAAAAAATAATATCAGAAAATTTATATTAAGAGAAGTTGCAAAGACGTTAAATCTTCCTAGTTTTATTTACAATAGAGAGAAAAAAGCATTGCAATATTCTACAGGAATTGAAAAAATCGTTAAGAAACTTAAATTATTATAGTTCCTACATTTTTACCGTTTAGTGCTCTTTCAATGTTATTTAAATCCCTACCGTTAAGAAATATTGTTTTAATCTTATATCTTTTTATAATTTCAGCAGCTTTTAAGTCTATTACACCTTTTACTCCAGCTTCATGTTTTTTGATTGCATATTTTAGCAAATCTTCATACGTCAATTTTTCAAGTAGTTTTGCATCTGGATGAACTCTTGGATCTTTATCATAAATACCATTTACATCTGTTGCAAAGATAAGAAGATCAGCACCGCTAACTTTTGCAGCTTCTGCAGCAACACTATCTGTTGTCTGTCCGGGAACTGTTCCTCCAAGAACTTTAACCCTTTTATCAAACTTTAAGTTTTTAGTACTTGTAATTACATCTTCATGTGCATAATTACCTAATGATGAGATTAAAACCATTGCATTCAGTCTCGTTGCTAAGATTCCAATCTTATCACAGAAGTTTTCGTTGCTTTTAAATTTTTTTGCAATTTCAATATACTCTCTAGCAATCTTACCACCTCCAACTACAATTATAAACTTATAACCGAGATCAACATATTTTTTTATCAGTTTGGAAAAGTTTTTGAGATATTCATAATTAACACTTGGTGTTGCAACCACAGAACCTCCTAAACATATAACTACGTTCATTTAATTTTGTTATAAATGTTCATTTAAAAAATTAATTTCTAATACCTACTAAACATAACATTTTTATTTTTTGTAAGTTATAATCATAATTTTTATGGAATATTTGAAAATGTTCATCTTCCTGATAATTTCCTTCATATTTGCAATCATATCCTTATTATTACCTAGAATTTTTGGACATAAAAAAGAGGAACCAGAAAAAAACGTTCCGTATGAATGTAGTATATTACCATTCGGTGATGCTAGAGTTAGATACGACGTACAGTATTATTTGTTTGCATTATTATTTGTATTGTTTGATGTTGAAATAGTCCTCCTGTTTCCATGGGCTTTAATATTTAAAAATTTTGCAAATCCAATTTTTATATTAATTGAAGGAATAATATTCATAATGATCTTACTCGTAGGATTAATTTACGCATGGAAAAGAGGAGCGTTAACATGGAGGGCGTAATAATACTTACAACGGTAAAAAAGTTTAAAGAGTTTGCAGAAAAATTATTATTGAGAGAAGCTAGAGCTCGTAGTTTATGGCCACTTACCTTTGGATTAGCTTGTTGTGCTATTGAAATGATGGCAACAGGTGCTTCTAGATTTGATGTTTTCGAAAGATTTGGTATGCTTTTTAGAGCCTCTCCAAGACAATCCGACTTAATGATTATTGCAGGAACTGTTACTAAAAAAATGGCACCAAACATAAGAAGGTTATATGAGCAAATGCCTGAACCTAAATATGTTATGGCTATCGGTGAATGTGCAATCTGTGGTGGTCCTTTCTATGATAGTTACAGTGTTGTAGATGGTGTGGATAAAATAATTCCTGTAGATGTATATGTTCCAGGTTGTCCTCCTCGACCAGAAATGATTGCATATGGTATACTGAAACTACAAGAAAAGATTAGACGAGGTGATTCCAAAAGATGAACGAAGAAGATATTGTTAAAAGACTGAAAGAGAAATTTGGAGATAGAATTGAAGCAAAAATAAAAAGAAAAAAGAGGATATTTATAATGATTGATAGAGAAGATTTAATAGAAGTATCAAATTACTTATTTAAAGAGCTAGATTTTAAATTTTTCTCCACTATTACAGCGGTTGATTTTCCTGATAGGTTTGAATGTATATATCATATATCTAGACACGATGGTATATTAATCCTGTTAAAAGTTAGAATACCAAAAAATGATCCTAGAGTTAAAAGCATCGTAACTATATGGCCAGGAGCAAATTGGCATGAAAGAGAAGCGTATGATTTAATGGGTATAATTTTCGAGGGTCATCCAGATTTAAGAAGAATATTTCTACCAGAAGATTTCAAAGGACATCCTTTAAGAAAAGATTTTAAATTACAGGAGGCGAAATGGTTTTGAAGTATAGATTTGAAGGTTATGAAATTGAAGTTAAAGACAACGAAATCCTATTAAATCTCGGACCTCAGCATCCTTCAACACATGGGTTATGTCGTCTTGTAATAAAAATGGAAGGTGAGAAGGTTAAAGAGATAATTCCAGTTATTGGTTATCTTCATAGAGGTGTAGAAAAAATATGTGAAAACAGGTCATATATTCAAATAATACCTATAACGGATAGAATGGATTACTTATCGTCGATGAACAACAATTTCGCATATGTTTTAGCTGTTGAAGAATTATTAGGATTAAAAATTCCAGAAAGAGCAGAATATCTAAGAGTAATAGCAGCAGAACTTAATAGAATAGCTAGCCATCTACTATTCATAGCAACTTTTGGTATGGATATAGGATCGTTTACCGCATTCATGTATGGTTTTCGAGATAGAGAAATGATTTTAGATTTGTTAGAAGAAATGGCTGGTGCAAGAATGCTTTACAACTATATGAGAATCGGAGGAGTTAAGAGAGATGTCGGTAAAGAATTCTTTGAAAGATGTTTAAAGGTTCTTGATAAACTTGAAGAAAAATTAAAAGACTATGAAAGATTTTTCTTAGAAAATGAACTCTTTATAAACAGAACAAAAGGTATTGGAATATTAAAACCTGAAGATGCTATAAAACTCGGTGTTACAGGACCAAATTTAAGAGCAAGCGGTGTTAAATACGATATTAGAAGAGTAGATCCTTATTCAATTTATGATAGATTTGACTTTAACGTGATAACGGATAATGGATGTGACTCCTATGCAAGATTTATCGTTCGATTAAAGGAAATAAAGGAAAGTATGAAAATCGTAAGACAAGCAATCAGAGATATACCTGAAGGAGACATATCTGCTAGAGTTCCAAAAGTTATACGTCCTCCTGAAGGTGAAGTGTATTCAAGAGTAGAATCACCAAGAGGAGAGCTTGGAGTATACATCTATAGTGATGGAAAGTCTGATAAACCATATAGGATAAAGTTCAGAGTTCCAAGCTTTGCTAATCTTTCAGCATTTCCACATTTCAATAAGGGTATTATGCTTGCGGATTTAATAGTAAGTTTTGCAAGTATAGATATTGTTTTAGGAGATATAGATAGGTGAAAAATCAATGCTAAACATGATAAGTTACGAGTTATTGCTATTCGTATTGGCACCTATTTTAATTCTAGTATTTTTATCGTTAGATGTTTTGTTCTTAACATGGTTAGAAAGAAAAGTAATAGCAAGGATACAATTAAGGTATGGTCCAAATAGGACGGGACCTTTTGGATTATTACAGCCATTAGCTGATGCATTAAAGCTAATACAAAAAGAGGATATAATACCTAAAACAGCTGATAAAGTGGTATTTACTTTAGCACCAATTATATCGTTTGTTGCAGCATCTCTTCCCTTTATGTTTATACCTTTCTCAAAATTCTTCCAAATATCGTTTATAGAGAATGCTTTAATATTCTTACTTGCAACATCAGCTTTATCGGCTATTGGAATATTGCTTGCGGCATGGGGATCTAATAGTAAGTATCCATTACTTGGAGGTATGAGAGCAATAGTTCAGGTTTTAAGTTATGAGATACCTCTCGTTTTAGCAGTTCTATCAATAGTATTAATCGTTGGTAGCTTTAAGTTAACTGATATAGTAGAATTTCAAGAGAAAAACACGTGGTTAATACTATTACAACCTTTAGGATTTTTAATCTTCTTCATATCAGGATTAGCAGAGGCTTCGAGAGTACCCTTCGATTTACCTGAATCCGAATCAGAATTGGTTGCAGGTTTTCATACAGAATATTCTGGTATGAAATTTGCATTGTTATTGTTTGCTGAATATATACATCTAATTCTTATTTCGATTCTAATAACGATATTTTATCTTGGAGGATGGTTGATACCAGGAATCTATTATCTTGAAAATATAGCAATAACAATCGGAAATTCATTCAACATTCCATCTCATATATCAATTAGTATATTACACTTTATAATATTAATAATCAAAGCCCATATCATAATATTTCTTATACTGTGGATAACAAGGGGTACTTTGTTCAGAATACGTGTCTATTCACTACCGGTATTTTCATGGAAGGGATTGGTTCCTCTATCAATGATAAATTTAATCATAACAGCAATATTAGTGGTGATGTAACAATGAAACTGAAAGAATTCATGAAAAAAGTTAGTCATGTATTACCATTGTTTGTTACGTTAAAACATCTGTTCATGAAACCTATCACAATACAATATCCTGATGAGAGATTAAAGTTGTCAAAGGGAACAATAGGATTGCATTATCTAGATACGAACAAATGTATAGGATGTGGTACATGTGCTAGAATATGTCCAAACAAAGCCATAGTGTTGGAAGATGCTGGTGTTAAAGAAATAAAAACAGCCAGGGGTGTTATAAGAAGACCAATTAAACATCCAAGTATATATATAGGAAGATGTATGTTCTGTGGTTTATGTGTGGAATCCTGTCCTACAAAAGCATTGGAGTTTACAACGTTCTACGAGATAGCATCCTATGAGAGAAAAAGTTTATACTTCTCATATAAAGAACTTGCGAAAAGGAGGGAATAGTTGTGGATCTAATATTTTTGGTTATTGCAACAATTGCTACGTTATCAGCAATAATGGTTTTTGCATCCAAAATAACATTTAAGTCCGGATTATTTTTAGGAGCATTCATGATCAGTATTGCTATTCTATATCTGAAATTGTTTGCTGAATTTATTGCTGGAGTACAGATACTAATATACGTTGGAGCAATTTTAGTACTGATATTATTTGTAATAATGCTAGTCGGTAAGGAGGAAAGAATTCTAACAATTAATCCTCTTAGAATATTTCTTGTATCGATAATGATAATATTAGTAATATATTCAATACTTAAATTAAAACTAAAAACATATATAATTAACAAGTATAGTATTGAAGAGTTATCTTCCGTATTGTTTGAAAAGTATTATCTTCCATTTGAAGTCGTTGCTCTAGCAATACTAGCTGGAATAATAGGTAGTTTGTTCATTGCAATGGTTAAGGAGGTTAAAGAAAAATGATCGAATATATAGTTCTTTCATTCATACTAATTTCAATAGCAATAATTGGAATAATCACAACGAAAAATGTACTACGAATCCTCATGGGAGTGGAAATCATATTAAATGCTGCGGCAATAAATTTCGTTGCATTTTCGAAGATGTACAATGTTCTTGGAGAAATATTTGTACTGTTTATTCTCATCGTTGCTGCAGCTGAAGCAGCTATTGGATTAAGTATAATCATAATGTTGTACAAATATTATAAAACGCTTGATCTGGAAAAAATCCGTGAGATGAGGTGGTAAAAATGTTTCTAGAATATAGTTATTTAATACCTGTCTTTCCTCTAATAGGTTTTGTTGTTATAACATTTATAGGTAAAAAATTAAGTGAAGGAGGAGGATATCTAGCAGTAATTCTTTCCGGAATGTCATTGATATTATCTTTAGGAGTTATTTATGAAATTCTCAAACTTGAAAAGCCGTTTGAAATGATAATTTACGAATGGTTACCAGGTATAGAATTTGGAATATTGATTGATAAAGTATCAGCAGTGATGCTTTTTGTTATATCGTTCATAGGTTTTCTAATAATGGTATACTCATTGGGATATATGCATAAGGATGAAAGTAAGCCTAGATATTATGCTGAAATGTCACTTTTCATATCCAGTATGCTAGTAATTGCTATTGCAAATAATCTCCTCTTACTTTTCATAGGTTGGGAATTAGTTGGATTATGTTCTTATTTACTTATAGGTTTCTGGTATAGAAAACCATCGGCATCATCAGCTGCTAAGAAAGCAATCGTTGTAACAAGATTTGCAGATATATTCTTTGCATTAGGTTTAGTACTAACCTATAATACGTTTGGTACTTTAAATATCCTTGAAATCTTTGAGAAATTAAATGTCGTTTATAGTTATAATCCGGGAATTATTTCCCTAATTGCGTTGCTTTTATTCATAGGAGCAATTGGTAAGAGTTCGCAATTTCCATTACATGTATGGCTTCCGGATGCAATGGAAGGCCCTACAACGGTTTCAGCTTTAATACATGCAGCAACAATGGTAAAAGCTGGAATATTTTTGGTAGCAAGAATGTATCCATTATATTTATTATCAGGAGATGTCATGTACATCATAGCATTGTTTGGTGCTATAACTGCTTTCATCGCTGCTAGTATGGGTTTAGTAATGACAGATATCAAAAGAATCATAGCCTATTCGACGATGTCACATCTCGGATTAATGATGCTAGCTCTTGGTGTTGGAAGTATTGCTGCTGGTCTTTATCATCTATTGAATCACTCGTTTGCTAAAGCGTTGTTGTTTTTATCTGCTGGAGCAGTTTTACATGCAACTCACGAACAACTAGATATTAGAAAACACGGTGGTTTAAGAAAAGTAATGCCAATTACTGGAACTGTAGCATTGATTGGAGCATGGGCTTTATCAGGATTGCCACCTTTAAGTGGATATTGGAGTAAAGACGAGATAATAATACTATCTTCGGTAAGTCCTGAATTGTTAGGCTTAGCATTTGGAGTAACGTTGTTGAGTGCAGCTTATCTATTTAGATGGTATTATATAATATTTACTGGAAAACCGGGAGAAACATATAATATAGCGCATGAAGCACCAAAAGTAATGACTATACCTCTAATAATATTAGCGATTGGTGCATGTATTTCATGGCTAGTTATATATTTTGGATTTAAAGATTCAGTATCTGAATGGGTTAACGAATACGTTGAATATGAGACTATGGTATCAAATTTGGAAGAGGTTGTTGAAAAAAATCATGTCAAAATATCACTTATAGCAGGTGTATTAGCTTTTATATCATTTTTAATAACCACACTTATTTATGTGAAAAAGAGAATAAAACCAGAAACTTTTAGAGAAAAACTTAAACCTCTACACGTATTGTTTGTAAATAAATATTATTTTGATCATATATATAATTATTTAGCTGAAAATGTTATATATCGAACAATAAGCTTTCTAATAGATAAGTTGGAAAAATTGTATGATGGATTCATAGATTTACTAGGAAAAATCGTATATATTATAGGAAGAATTTCAAGGAAAATTCAAACAGGAAATGTTCAAGATTATATAACAGCAATAATTTTAGGTATAATTCTTCTGATAATCATAACAATGCTTGGTGGTGTCTAATGGATAAGATCAGCTTCGTAATATCATTATTGTTAATAGGAAGTTTTATAACGTATTTATCCAAAAATAAAGCAAAATATGTTGCAACGATATTTACCTTATTATCAGCAGTCGTTGTTCTATCAATTTTGCAGGAAATTAAGCATGGAAGATATATATACATAAATCAACATTTATCATCTGGAATCTATTATTCTTTTGCAGTAGATGGATTAAGCTATCCAATGCTCGTACTAGTACCAATAATTTTCTTGGTTTCAATATTTTTATCTTACAGAAAGGAATTCGATTCAAGATATTACGCATTACTGCTACTATTACAACTAGGATTAATAGGAGTTTATTCAGCAAACGATTTCATATTCTTTTACATATTCTGGGAATTTGTATTAATACCAGCATTCTTCCTAATATTATACTATGGATTAGAGAATAGAAGATATGCAGCGTTGAAATTTTTCATATATACACATGTTGGTAGTCTATTAATGCTTTTAGGATTTATTATGCTTTACATGAAATCGGGTAGTTTTCTCTTTGATGATATTAAAATAGCGATCAATGAAGTTCCAGTTAATGTTGCTAAGGTTATCTTTATACTAACATTTTTAGGTTTTGCATTTAAACTTCCTATATTTCCATTCCATACATGGTTACCACACGCTTATATACAGTCACCAACACAGCTTACTCTTATATTATCAGCTTTAGTATCAAAAATGGGGGCTTATGGATTGTTAAGATTCAGCGTCGAGATGTTTTCCAGTATATTAATTGAGTATTCGAAAATAATTGCAATATTAGGTATTATAACAATATTCTACGCAGGCTTCCTAGCATTAGCTCAAGATGATATAAAATCATTACTTTCATATTCAAGTTTTAGTCATACTGGTCTTATAGTTGTAGCACTTGCTTTCTTAACGAAATTTTCCATATCTGGAGCTATATTTCAAATGTTTAGTCATGCATTAGTTGCAGCGTTACTGTTCTCATGCCTATTCTTACTTGAAGAGAATCTTAAAACTAGATATATATCCAGGATGAGCGGTGTTGCATATGTTCTTCCAATAGTTGGATGGTCATTTGTTTTTGCAGGTTTAGCAGGTATGGGTCTTCCTAGCTTAAGCAGTTTTGTAGCAGAGTATCTCATATT
>JALTZH010000205.1 GCA_027051265.1 archaeon
ATCTTTATCTCGCCTTTAGACAGTTTTTCAAAAACAAAGTTTAAAACCCTGTATAATAATTCCTCGTACCTGTTAAGCCTCTCAATAAACTTCTTGTATCGAATTCTCAGAAATAATTTGAGATCTTTAACAAAGTGGATGTAACCATGCTTTATAACTCCATTATAGATGGGCGCAAGAATTCCTATCGTTATTAAATCATGCAAATATATTATCTACCTGTTCACTTTTGATGGATAGTATTCGCCAACGATCGGTTTTACAAGTTTCTTTATCGTGTCGATTTCTTCCAGATACTTATCTACTAAGTCCATAATTTAATTGTATTAACACCAACCTATATTACTTTTGGTGAGAACTATGGTTTTTAAAGTTTTTTCATCTCAAGAACAGTTTTGAACATCTTTTTACATATTCTATTTTCTCGCAAAAATCGTTATTTTCAATTTTCAGAAGTATTTTTCATAGCCTTCTGCTGAGTCAAAACTCAGTAAGGAGGTTATATAATAGTTTTATAGTTTTTTCTCAACATTTTTAATGATTTTAAAATAAAAATAAGGTAAAAGCTCATGGACCATATCCGAGAAACTCTATGTCGCTATATTTTACTAATTCGTATGGATAATCACGATATCTCAACGTACCGCTCCAGTAATACCAGTTTCCATAAGGATCTCTGTATTTTGCATAGTCAACATAAGCATACATTTCCGTTTGAGGATTGTTTGTATCTTGTGTAGCTACTTCACCACCAGCTACAATATATGTCATCTTACCTAAACTGCTTGAAACAAATTCCACCACAGAACCGTCTATCTCTATGATCCATGTATAATCAGGTTCATAGATTTTCATAGTATGCCAAGTTCCTTTTGCTACTTCACTTATAAAAGATGCTCCTTCAATTACGTTTCCATTAGAATCCGGAAGACAATATCTATAGAATGTCATGTATTTTCCTTGTGTATCACCAGTGGCAGATTTTCCTTTTTCTATGCCAGCCTCTATCCACCACGCACCATCACAACCTTTTGAAGAGTCGTCTAAGTAGTAAACTATCCATAGATCGTTAAGTGTGAAATAATCATTTGGAGCTATATATAGATCTTTATTTGGGACCTGAAGCTTCGCATATGCACCTGTATAGTAAGGATTGTTTTTGTAGATGTAGCCAATAGCATACCAATGTTTCTCAGCTATCACGTAAGACGGAAGTAAAACCAATAATACTAAGAAGGATGAAATTACTTTCCTCATTTTTAATCACCTCACAACACTTTCAGCTATTTTTATGAACATATCTCGGATTTCCTGTCTTGAATAGTTATAAACCTTTGCGAAGCCTTCATTAGTTCTTATGAACATATCAAACCTCCCACCTAAATCTTGGTATGGTACCTCCAAGTATGCATGACCTTGATCCTCTAAGTAAACGAACCTCACCGGAATCTTGCCTTTTATGTATATCAACTCATCTCCTCTATCTCTTGCGAGGGCTAATGTGTTCTTAAGTCTGAACATTCCAGCGTAGCTTATATGTATTGTAATTGAGTGTTCAGGATATTCTCTTAAAAATTTTATGTATTCTTTCATGTCATTTACTTCACTGAGCCTTTTTCCGAAAGCTTTTTCTATCTTTCTTATTTCTTCATCTGTTGTAATTACAATTGTAAGCCCATACATATTACCAGTATGCTTGTCTATGAAGAGGCTTACAAATATAGGCTTCAATTTAGGCGGTATATATGGAACATCTGGAGCATAACCCATAGCTCTTACCTTATCTAGAACTCCAAGATCTGTCGACCTATATATATTGAAAAATTTTTCTGGTGGTGGTGGCAAGCTTTTTGGCGCACTTTGTTCTAATGTAGGCTTTAAGACAACATCTTTTGTTATATAACTTTTTTCTACAGTTTTGCTCTCATTTCCGCCGATAAAAACAGCAGCAAACACCACACAAATCAATACAAACATAAGGATACCTATAACATTTTTCTTTATAGTAACACCTCCTTTATCATTCATTTGTTAATATAAATGGTTTGTTAACATTAATAATAATGGAAAAT
>JALTZH010000206.1 GCA_027051265.1 archaeon
CTTAATAAACAATATAATTAAAAATTCTAATAATATATTAATATATTTATCTAAAAATATATCGTTTATAATGAATAATATTAGTAACATTAATTCTATAAGAATAAACTCATCTGAAAATGTTTCTATTTTAGATAGTGATATTGAATCCACTGAGATTTATCTGAATAAAACAATGGGAACAATAACAATACGAACTAGTTTTGTTAACACTTATATAAATGCAACAACATCCAATAATTTTGAGATAAAGAAAACTCTGTTTTTAAACAGCAGCATTGTTATAACTAAATCTAAGAATATTTATATAGATTCGGCAACGTTTAATAACGTATCACTTGCAGCTTATTTCAAAAATTCCAGTAACATTAATATAAGAAATTCCAATTTTTCAGAAACTCTTGTTTCAATTATATTAAATAATTCAAACATAATAATAGACAATTCTAACATTCAAAGAAATAACTTTGGAATTATAAGTTATGATTCCACGCTTAACGTATATAAAAGCAACTTAAACTTTAACTTTTTAGGTATATACACTGAAAATTCTTTACTTAATATAAGCGGATCAAATATTTCATACAATGATGTTGGAGTATTTCTTCAAGAAATAAATAATGCATATCTAGAAAGGACAAAATTTTTCTCTAATGAAAACGACCTTATAATGAATAGATCCTCTGGTATTTATATAACAGGCTCAAGATTTAATCAAACAGTATTAACTGTTGAAGGGGAAATCTATGGTGATTTAATGATTGATAGTCTGGATAAATATTACCCAGATGATTTCTATGATCCTCATATACCATTAAATTTCGGAATTAAAATCAGAAATTTATCAAATAGCATAACAAAAATATCGTTTTTGATTAATTATGATAAAAAACCACCAAAAGGTTTTAAAGCAATGCTATATACGGGATCGAATGACCAAGAGACATACTACTTTTTATCTGGTTATGTCAATTATAACAATATAATCCTTCCAGATATTTCACAGGGTTATCTATTTTATAACGATAGTAAATGGTATGAGTTAAAGAACGTAACCATAGATGAACGCAACCAAACGATATCTATCGAAATGAATAACCGCAAATTAAATGGATACGAAAACTTACCATTAGGATATGTTAATATAGTAACAATAGATTATACATCACCAAAAATATATTTAAATGCAACAAATAATTCTATAGTAAGTACGTTCGACTTAAGAAACGATTTTGATCAATTAAATATGAATATATGTGATAATAAAGCTTTTAATGTTACAGTTTATTATAATGATACAATAATTTATACAAATACATCCAATGCAAAATGTCATAACATTAGTATACCCATTAGATATGTGAATGGGACAAATATATTTAGAATAATAGCTAACGATATTGCGAATAATACTAATATAACAACATTATATATAAATTATTACGAAGAAATAATGAAACGAATGGATGTTGAGAAAAACAATACTTATAGATTTAATTTAGCTAAAGAGCTTCATATAGATTTCATTCTGAAAAGTAATGAAACAAAAAATAATACATATGTTTATGTTAAAGGTAAAAAGATCTCCAAGCAAAATACTGATACATCAAGCTTATCTTATTCACCCAATAGAATTATAGTAAAATTTAAGGATGGATACGATATAAGAGTTTTGAACTCATTGCTAAGTAAAACTGGTATAAAAAATTTACGTATTGCTAAAAAGTATAAAAAATTCAGAAACCTTTATGTTTTAGAATTTGATGGAAATGTCTTGTTACATAAGATTATAAAAACGTTTAGACATCAACCCTTTATCGAGTATGTGGAGCCAGATTACATCGTCTTCAAATTTAAGGAACCTAATGATCCCCGTTTCAATGAGCAATGGGGATTAAGAATCATAAATATAACAAAAGCGTGGAATTTAACTACTGGATCAAAATATGTTTACGTTGCAGTAATAGATTCTGGTATTGATTATAATCATACAGATTTGAAAGATAATATCTGGAGAAACGATCTGGATTGTGATTATGATTATGAAGATGATGATAAAAATGGATATAT
>JALTZH010000207.1 GCA_027051265.1 archaeon
GGCACGACTGCCTTCATGAAGTGCTGATAAATATAAATGATATACTGAAGAGGAAATTCATGCACGTTATTGATACCTTCAAAATACTCAATCCTCAAAACTTAATGCATAGGCAATCACGATTCATCAAACCTCTTACTTACCTTAAAGGGTGAAGTTTAGATCGATTTTGTTTTTGTTATGTCGTTGAAAATTATGTTAAGTTCGGTAACTACTAAGCTATTAACCTGATCATTGTTAACATTATAAATATTTTCATGCATCACAATATAGAACAGTATAAGAACAATGTCTTAAATTTCTTTCTTAAGTTTCTAGAAATAGATGCTGTCAATCCATCATTTGGTGGAAGAGGAGAATATGAGAGAGCAAATTTTCTCGAAAACTATTTAGAGGAATTAGGATTAAAAGTTACAAGAATCGATTATAAAGATGATAAAGGTTATATAAGACCCAATATAATTACAGGTATAGATAACAGAAGGGATAAGAGCATCTGGTTTTTATTACATTTGGATACTGTTGATCCTGGAAATTTGGATTTATGGAAATATGATCCATTTAAACCTGTAATTGTTGACGATAAAATATTTGGTAGAGGTTCTGAAGATAATGGGCAAGCGATTGCATCAGTTCTTCTCTTATTAAAATATATTTTAGATAAAAATATAGATATTAAATATAACTTAAAGGTTGCTTTTGTATCAGATGAAGAAGCAGGAAGTAAATATGGTATAAAAAAATTACTTAAAGAAAACATCTTTAAAGAAAACGAATACTTTATAGTACCAGATGCTTCGATTGAAAATGGAAGATTTATAGAGATTGCTGAAAAATCAATAGTCTGGTTGAAAATTAGAGTTATCGGCAAACAAGGACATGCAGCAATGCCAGATCATGCAATTAATGCTTCAAGAATTTCAATGAAACTTTGTTTAGAAATCGATGAATTTTTACATAGAAAATATTCAAAAAGAAACGATTTCTTTAATCCACCGATATCAACCTTTGAGATAACAAAGAGGGAAAGAAACGTAAACAGTATAAATATAATACCTGGAGAAGATGTAACGTATTTTGATTTTAGAGTGTTACCTGAATATAACATAGATGATATATTAAATGATATATATAAAATAAAAAATAAATATGAGAAGAATTATAATGTTAGAGTTGAAATCGAATGCATTGCAAGAGATGAATGTTATAAAATAACGAGTCCAAATTCTTTTATATATAAAATTCTGGAGAAATCAATAGAGATAAATAGAGGGTTTAAACCAAAACCTATTGGTATAGGTGGTGGTACATATGCAAGATACCTACGAAATAAAGGATACGATGCAGTAGTATGGCAGACGACGGAAAATAAAGCGCATCAGGTAAATGAATACTGTCGAATTTCAAATATATTAGAGGATGCAAAGGTATTTTTAACATGTTTTCTCATCTAGAATTCTTCTTCCTCTTCTTCTTCAAATTCTTCTTCCCATTCTTCCTCTTCTTCTTCAAACTCCTCTTCCTCTTCTTCCCATTCCTCTTCTTCATCTATTTCCTCTTCTTCCTCTTCCCACTCTTCTAGGTCCTCTTCCTCTTCTTCGAATTCTTCTTCAAACTTTAAATAAGCATTATGTATTTCATCGTAATTCAAAGTATTAGTTATTACAACCATCGTCATCACCTTTTAATTAAAACAATAAATTAAAAAGCAAAACGTTTTAGGAATGTTTCATGATAAATCTTTTCAGAAAGTATGATCTCAATTCATGTAGAAGAAATAGTTAAGAATTCTTCTAAAACGTGAACTTAAGATATTTTTTAATAATCAATTAACAAAGTTTAATTTTATTATGGTAAAGATTGGAATAGCAAAAACTGGTAATATAACTACTAGTATAATTCTTGAACATTTATTAGATGAAAGAGCTGATAGAGAAGATATTGAAATACGAGTGTTCTCTTCAGGTCCAAAAATGAGAGAAAAGGATTGCAGAGAGATTTTATCCAGAGTTATCGAATATAATCCTGATATAATTATCTATATAACACCAAACGCTTCTTTGAAGCATGTACAAAGAAATATAGAAAAATATCTTACAAATAAGAATGCTGTAATCATAAGTGATGCACCTTCAGAGAAAATCGTAAAAAAACTTGAGGAACTAAATCTTGGATATATAATAGTAAAGGGAGATCCAATGATTGGTGCAAGAAGAGAGTTTTTAGATCCTATAGAAATGGCAATATTTAATGCTTCGATGCTTAAAATTCTTTCAATTATAGGTGTTTTGAGAATAATTTTAGAAGAGGTTGATAAAACGATTGATGCTTTAAAGAAGGGTTCTAAATATTTACCTAAGATGATAATAGATTCCAATACATTGTTATCGAAGGATTACATAAAAAATCCATATGCAAAATCGTTAATCTACTCTATATATGAAACATTAATAAAAGTTGGTGAAATAAATGTTACAGCATGTTTCGTAGAGAAAGATTGGAAAAAATATACGTACATGGTTTCATCAACACATTTGTTATTACAAAAACTCGAAGAACTTGCTGAAGAGATAAGAAGAATGGAAATTTATAGTGACGATGTGTTAAGAACACCACATCACAGAGATGGAAGCGTCCTGATGAAAAGAAAACTCATAGAAAAACCGAAATAATTATAAAAAACAAAGCTATGTTTTTCTCTGAATATATAAACTTAATAAATATAAGATTACAGAATGTGTTTGAAGAAATATTTCCAAATAAGTTATACTCAGCAGTTAGACATCTCTTGATAAACGAGGGAAAGAGGTTAAGAGCATTATTAACTTTACTAACGTATAATTACTTTAGGAATGATATTGAGCGATGTATTAATCTAGCTTTAAGTATTGAACTTATACATACGGCTTCTTTAATACATGACGATATAATTGATAGAGGAGAATTTAGGAGAAAAGTACCAACGGTTAATAAGCTTTATGGTGATGATATAGCAATTATAGCAGGAGACCTTATCTTTTCAAAGGCTTTTCAATTAGCAGGAAGTTATGAAAACAAAAATATAATTAACAATATATATAATATGTGTAAAGAATTAGCAGAAGGGCAAAGTATTGAACTTATAAAAAGTGGAAATCTAAACATTTCAGAAGAAGTTTATTTGGAAATAATTTCAAGAAAAACTGCAAGTATGTTTAAATATGCAATGAAACTCGCATCAATATTAGCTGGAGCTAAAAATCGTGAGATATTCTTATTTGAAAAAATAGGAAAGTTTATTGGAATAGCGTATCAAATAATAGACGATGTTTTGGATATGTCTGGAAAATTTGTAGGTAAAGATTCTTTTAAGGATATGAAATTTTTAAGACCAAATATCGTATTAATATATACGTTTTCAAAGTTAAACAAAACTGAGAAAGAGTACTTTATGAAAAGTTTAAGAGAAGAGAATCTTGCCGAAATTTATAGATACGTAAGAAAGATGAATTCAATAAATTATGCTAGAGAAAGAGCTAAGAAATTTATAAAATTATCATTAGAATATATACGTAAATTAAGAAAAAACATGATTAGAAGGAGATTTGAAGAAATAGCGAATTTTATAGTTTCAAGAAATTACTAAATTTAAATATTTATTTATGATTCCAAAATTTTGGAGAAACATTCCATACAGATATAATCTTATAGGAAAAAAATGCTTAAAGTGTAACGAGATATATTTCCCTCCAAGAAAAATATGCAGAAACTGTAGAAGAAAAGGAGAGCTTATCGATATAAAATTGAGTGGTGAAGGAGAAATTTATACGTATACTGTAATTTATGTTGCACCTGAAGGATTTGAAAAAAAGATACCATATATCATAGGAATAATAAAACTGAAAGAAGGAGTTCTTGTACCAGGTGAAATAGTTGATGTTGAACCTAAAGATGTATACATAGGAATGCCTGTAGAGGTGTGTTTTAGAAAAATAAGAGAAGATGGAGAAGATGGTTTAATATACTATGGATATAAATTTAGACCAAAACTTGATTAAATTCGTGCGAAACTCTCTTTCAAGAAATAATATATTATTATGATTGTTAGCAAAGATGATATAAAATTGGAGAATTTGGTCGTTTCAATAAATCTACCGATCAATTTAGATCTAGAGGAATTAAGTAAAAGACTAGGAAATGTCTCATATGATCCTAGTAACTTTCCAGGAATTGTATATAGATTGAATGAGCATAGAGTTACGGCGCTGATTTTTTCTTCAGGTAAAGTTATATGTACTGGCATTAAAAAATATGAGAAAATACCTGAAATTAGTAAAGAAATAATTAACAGTATCAGAAATGCTTTAAAACTTAAAATTAAGGAAGAAGATTGCAGAATAATTGTTAACAACATCGTAGCAACCGTAAACCTTAGGATGCAAATAGATTTAAGTTCTTTAGTATTATCCTTTGATAACGTTGAGTATGAACCAGAAGATTTTCCTGGATTAATTTTAAGAGACGATTCAGGAATGACGTTCTTGATATTCTCTACGGGTAAGGTTGTATGTACAGGAGCTAAAAGTCTCGAACAATTAATTGACGGTATAAATAGCTTGATTAAAAAAATAAAAATTGAATAAAAAATTTTTAATTTAATTGTTGAGGTGAATTTAATGCAAAACGATGAAGAATATTTAAAATTATTAGAACGAGCTTACATATTGTTACCTGAAACTGCCACTATAACTGTCAGATTCGTACCACCAAAAATTAAATCCCAGATTCAAGGAAAGAACACCGTAATTTTAAACATATCAGAGGTTTCAAAGCTTATAAATAGAGATGCTGATTTGCTCGTTAAATATCTTCTAAAAGAACTTGCTACTAGTGGAATGTTCGACGGAAATCATCTTATCCTAAAAGGTAATTTCAGACAAGAACAAATACAGAGAAAGTTTGAAAATTTCCTATACGATTACGTCATATGTCCATCCTGCGGTAAACCGGATACGAAATTAATTAAGGAAGGAAGAATATTCCTACTTAAATGTGATGCCTGTGGTTCAAGGAATCCAATAGGATTAGCCAAATTTGCCAGAAAAATTACTGAAGGAAAAATTAAAGAAGGAGATATACTGAAGGTTTATATATCAAGACTTAATGAACAAGGAGATGGTATTGCAGAACATTCGGGATATACTGTTATCATTCCCGGAGCTAAAGATGGAGAGGTTGTAAAGGTGAAAGTAAAGAAAATTGAAAACAACAAGATATATGCGGAAATAATAGAAAGACAAAAGGTTTAACATGAAGAAATCTATCGATGAAGTAATTAGTTCAATAGCGGATCAAATTGATAGATTAAAATTCATTCCTTTATTATTTCTTGTTTTTTCATTTCTTATCTTATTAATATTTATAGATGATATAAAACTCGGAATTGAATTTAAAGGTGGAACTTTTATAGAAATAATTGGAAAGCATGAGATACAATTTAAAGATGGGTTTGATTATTCGTTAGAATATGCAAGAGATACATTCGGAAATGTATATACAAGAATATTCATTGATAGATTTTTGAACGTTAGTGAAATAAACAATCTCGTATCATATTTTGAATCAATAGGAATAGATAGAGATTCGGTATCGATTGAGCAAATATCACCCACTTTTGGTAGAGAATTCTTTAAACAAGTTATAATGGCTCTCATGTTTGCCTTTGCTTTGATGTCTTTTGGTGTATTTTTAAGATTTAGATCACCAATACCAGCATTAACAATAATAATTTCAATTGTATCTGATATTGTAACGACGTTGGCATTTATAATTATTTTAGGAATAGAATTTACAAAGGGTGTTTTTCTTGCGTTGTTGTTGTTAATAGGTTATGGTGTAGATTCAAACGTATTGCTAGCGACTAGAGTATTAAAAGAATATAAAAGATTCAAAGATGGATATATCTCCGCATTTAAAACAGGAATTCTAATGACAATTACAACGATATCTGCAGGTATAGCTCTTTACACGTTTTCAGCCACAAAAATACTTAAAGATATCGCACTCGTTGCTGTAATTGGTTTAGCATCTGATTTTATATATACTTGGTTTCTCAATTCTTACTTAATTAAAAAAATAATTACAAAGAGGAGAAGAAAATGGAGATATTAAAAGAGAAGGAAATAATTTTACTTATAATTTTTGTAGCAATTTCAGCACTATCACTTGGAGTAAATGGTATAAATTATGGAATCGATTTACAAGGAGGAGCAGAGATAAAATTAAAAACCGAAAAACCATTATCTGAAAAAAATCTAAGTGAAATTGTTAAAATTCTTGAAACAAGGTTTAATGCAAGAGGTGTAAGAGATGTTAACATATATGCTTGGGGTAAGGAATACATAATAGTGCAGATCGCTGGAATCTCAGTTGAAGAAGCAAGAAAACTTGCTGAAAGTCAAGGTAAGCTAGAAGTTAAAATCGGTAATATAACAGTATTTACTGGTAGAGATATAATCAGAATAGAACCTTATGAATTAAATCCAGAAACTCAAAGATATGGTGTTCCATTTACAATAACAGAAGAAGCCGCTCGTAGATTTAGAGACGTAGCCATTGCAACTAATTTCTCTCTACCTGTTGATATGTATTTAGATGATAATCTGGTAAATTCTGCACCTATAGGAGAGGATTTGAAACTAGCAATGTTGAGAGGAGAGGTTGTTAAAGCATTGATTCTTGAAACTGGATATGGTGAGGATGCAAAAAAAGAAGCTGAAAGAGTTGAGATAATATTGAGAAGTGGTGTCCTACCTATAAAGCTTAAGACGGAATCTGTTTTGGAAATACCACCAAGATTAGGAGAGAGATTTAAGGAATATGCAGCAATAGCTGCTGGAGCTGCAATAATTTTGGTTTCAGTAATAATAGCATCTCGTTATAAAAACTATAAACTATCGTTTCTAATAATAATAACACTGATATCAGAAATTTTAATAATACTTGGCATATCTTCATTGATTGGTCATGACTGGGATCTTGCATCAATTGCTGGTTTGATAATAGCAATAGGAACTGGAGTTGATCATCAGATAATAATTGCCGATCAACTTATAAGAGGTAAAGAAAGAAGTTTTAGAATTAGATTAAAGACAGCATTATTTATACTCGTAACATCTTGGGTATTATTGGTACTTGCAATGATGCCTCTATTTTATATTGGAATCGCAATGCTAAAAGGTTTTGCTCTTATAACAATCATAGGATATACTGTAGGAGTATTTATAACAAGGCCTGCTTTTGCTAAGCTTTTGATAAGAGTGCTATAATTTTTATGATAGCAGATATAATAATAGAAAAAGCTATAAGACGAGCTAAAACAGTAACGGTTAAAAAATTACCTAAGAGAATAAGAGCTAAGATTTATACTATCAACAAAATAAACACGTTCTGTAACGTGATAAAAGATTCCTTAAAAAACCTAATAGAAAAAGTTGATATAAGTAAATATACTAACTTTCAAAAAGAATTGTTGGATTTATTAATATCCTTAGAGAGATTAAATAAGAGTATAGATGTTGTAAATAAAATTATCCAGAGGATTGAAAATGCGGAAACAAAATATATAAACCTGATAAAACAAGAAACCGATAAAAATAGGATAAAGGAATATAGAAAACAATTATACGGGTATGTTATATCTCAAATAAAAAGAAAGAAAAAATATATAAATTTTTTAGAACATGCATTTAATGAAATGAAAAAGATCCCGAACGTTAAGGATATGTTTACAGTAGTAATAGCAGGTGCTCCTAATGTAGGAAAATCAACTTTACTAAAGGCATTAACTGAAAGTGAACCTGAAATCGCACCATATCCTTTTACGACAAAAAATATTTTATTAGGATATATAAAAGATGTTAAGCATGAGATACAAGTAATAGACACTCCTGGTCTTTTAGATAGAAAGCTTGAAGAGAAGAATATCATAGAGAAACAAGCGATACTTGCATTGAAACATCTTGCAAACGTTATAATCTTCGTTTTTGATCCAACAGAAACTTGTGGTTTTAGTAAAGAATACCAAGTAAACGTTTATAGAAGTATAAGAGAAAACTTTTCTGATAAAAATATTATTGTTGTTATCAATAAAATTGATCTTTTACAAAACAGATCTTATCAAGAATTTTCTAACTTTTTTAAAAACGATATTGTTCCATGCTCAGCTTTATATAATATTGGTATTAATAAGTTGAAACAAAAAATATACAATCTCTACTATAAATCTTAACAAAATTTAATTTAGGCTTTTTAAAAGAATTTGTCTAATCCTTGCCACTCATATCAGAGAGGTGGTTAATAAGGAGTAGAACATCAATTAAATTTATTTTATTTATTCTATTTTATTTTTTTTATGATAAAAATATTTATCCTTTTAATACTTTTGTTTGGAGTCTCTGTTGCATCAGAGATGAAAGAAATAGGTTATGGAACAATTCCATTCTTTGAAGTTGAGTCGTATGAGAAGCTTGATTTAAATAAGGATGGTGTTTATGATGCAGTAATACTAGCATCAAGAAATAATCTATACCTAATAAATACAGGTGGCGTTAAAAATATATATGGATTTCCCAGCATAATTCAGAAGGTATCGAATATCGATTGGAACAAAGATGGGTTTAAGAATGAGATTATAGTAGTGGCGGATAAAATATATATTCTCAGTGATAAAGGGAATATATTATACGAAATTAATGATACAGGATATGATGTTTGTAGTATTGATTTTGATAACGATGGTTATGAAAATGAGATAGTACTAGGAAAAGGTAGAAAAGTCGTGATATACGGAAAGGATAAGAAATTTTTTGAAAGAGAAATCGGTATAACTCGTGTCGAAGTAAGTTGTTTCAGAAATAAGTTTATAGCTTTTTCAGCAAATATTCTCGAAGTATATGAAGGTAAAAGCCAAAAACTTTTTAAACAATTGGAAAATGGCAAAATATTCGATGCTATATTTATAGATTTAGATAAGGATAAGAAATATAATGATATCGCTGTTCTCCTTTCAAATGGTTACGTTTATGTTTACAAAGACTATTCTAAAGAATTACCTAGAAAATATATAAGTTTAAATACAAAATGTTATTTAAAAATATTTCCATACGATATTGATTACGATGGATATGAGGAAGATTTTGGCATAATTAATATTGATCTATATTTAATCACAGCAGAAAAAGAAAAAATACCGTTTGGTATATTTGCATCATGTCCAGATTCGTTTGATCTTATTGATTTAGATGGGGATAAAATTTTAGACGATATAGTATTAGGAAAGAAAGGAGACAAAGGATATATAGCCGTTATGAATTCTGGTAAGGAAGTTTACAAATTTAAATTTAAGATAACTGTAAATAGAAAAGAAGAAGAGATATCATCTGAGAGATATAATAAAACGGCTGCTGACTTCATATTCTCTCTAGATTTGGATGGTGATAGAATTATCGGTGAATTTATCGTTCTAAATTTACTGGAAGGAAAATATTACATATTAAAACCATTGGTGATTGATAAAACCAGAAAAAGAGAAAGAGAGATTATATTGTTAGCTAATAGTATAGATTATAAGTTATCTGAAAAATTTAGAAAATATATAACAGATAAGGGTCATAGATTAATACATGTAACAGCAAATAATTTTTCAGCGTATAAAAGTGAACGTTACATCATTATACTTGGAGGACATAAAGCTTATGAAGGGGTAGGAGATATCGTTAAGACTTTACTAAAAACATTACCAGTTTATCTCTATGAGGATTACATTAGAGAAATCGAAAGGATGTATGAAGTTATAAAGCTAAAGGATGTATATTCGAAAGGTCAAGTCATTTACATAATTGCAGGTAGAGATAGATATA
>JALTZH010000208.1 GCA_027051265.1 archaeon
GTATGTGACTATTGCAATAACATAATAAAAGAGGAAACTGATATTCATATATGTAATAATTGTGAAAGAAAATATAAAGTTGTATATAAATTAAGAGATGAAATAACCGTTGATGATTTAAAGTATGGAAAATATTATATAGGAAAAATTAAGAACATAATTAACATTGGATATCTTGTATCATTAAACAATTATATACAAGGATTAATAAAAAGAAGAGATATTGGGAACAAAAGCTTTAATGTTGGAGATGAAGTTATAGTTCTTATAAAAAATATCGAACAACAAACGAAAAAAATCGACCTGATACCAGTGGAGTTAAAAGATTTTAAAGTTTATGAGATGAAAAAATATATCGAACGAAAATTTATTAATGAAATAAACTCAGAGCTAATTGGTACGATTGTTAAAATATCAGGAATTGTAACAAGAGTAAAAGATACTGGTCATGCTATAATATTTACGTTACTTGATGAAACTGGTAGTATTGATTGTTTATATTTTAAAAAGGATAAATATATATTGATAGAACCTGATGATATTTTAAACGTAATAGGTCTAGTTTCTTTTAGAGAAAATTTACATGTCGATGTTCGAGTTATAGAAAAACCAAAGGGTAATGATTATCTTAAAATAAAAAAATCGTTAGAATATCATATAGAAGAAAAGTCAAAACCTGTTTTCAATGGTTTTCTCGTTAATAATCCAGTATTAGAAAAATTGAAAGAAAAAATCTTATTAATAGCAAAGGAGATTAGAAAGGCCATTTTCTCTTTAACACCTATTCTGATAAGACACCACGCTGATACGGATGGATATATCGGAGGAATTGCTTTAGAACTAGCTATAATAGATTTGATGAAAAAACTTCATCCAGATATTGATGAGGATTATTTCTTCAGGAGAAGTCCAAGTCGCGCACCGTTTTATGAAATGGAAGATGCACTTAAAGATCTATATTACTCATTAGAAGATATGAGAAAATACGGACAAAAATTGCCTCTAGTAATTTTAGTGGATAATGGATCGGGAGAAGAAGACATACCGGGTATTAAGCAGCTTAAATTTTATGGAGTAAAAGTTATTGTCATCGATCACCATTATCCAGGAGAAATTAAAAACGGTCGTGTAGCGATAGATGATTACGTAGATATCCATGTTAACCCATATCTTGCCGGTTATGATTATAACTTTCCAGCTGGTGCATTAGCTGTAGAAATTGCTAGAATTGTAAATCCGAATATTTCCGATAAGATTAAACATCTTGCAGCTATTTCATTTTTTGCTGATAGGTCATCGAGCAAATTAAAATTTGAGTATTTAAAAATCGCAAAAGAAAAAGGTTACGATGAGGAATTCATAAAGAAACTAATAGAATGTCTTGACTACGAAGCTTATTATCTTAGATTTTTGGATGGTAAAAAAATAGTTGAAGATTTATTAGGTTTAGGTAGGTTAGATAGACAGAAAATAATGGTTGAAGAGATTTATAAAGATGTTAAATCATTGTATGAGAAACAACTCAGAGCTACTATGAGAAATGTTAAGAGCATTAGATTAAAAAACGGTATAATTCTCAACACGATAAACCTAGATAACTATAGTAATAAATTTGAATTTCCACCTGCAGGAAAAACAACGGGACTTGTACATGATGAAAAGGTTAAAGAATTTAAGAATAGAGAGCCAATAATAACCATAGGGTTTGCAAAAGACTTTGCCATTGTTAGAGCAAATAATATCGTTAGAGAAAAATATAGGTTTAATTTAAATAATATCATAAAAGAATTGCAACATGAAATCCCCTATGCTTATATTGAAGGTGGCGGTCATGAGATTGCTGGATCGTTAAAATTTGTAGAAGGATACGGTAAAGAAGTTCTTGAAAAGCTTGCACAAAAGATCGCGAATTTAAAACGATATTGAAATAAAATTACTCTGTTACGAATTTTAGTTAAAAATCGGTTTATAAAAGTTCCCGTTTTAAGAAAGATAATTAATTTTGAAAAATTTTATTAAATTACAATCAAGTAAAATGAAACTATTTTTTTATTCTTTTAAGACCTAAGACTTTTTCTTCAAAATCTTCTAGAGTTGCTTTAATCTCAAACCATTTTTTTAATCTATCGTGTAAGACTTCTTGTGTTTTTAATCCGTTTCCGGTTATATAAGCGACAACAACATCTCCTTTGTCTATTTGTCCTTCTTCAACAGCTTTTTTCAAAGATGATATAACAACACCTCCAGCAGTTTCTGTAAATATTCCTTCGGTTTTTGCTAACAATCTTATTCCTTCTATTATCTCGTCATCACTTACATCATATGCCAATCCATTACATTCCTTTAATGCTTTTATTGCATAAATACCATCGGCAGGATTTCCTATTGCAAGGCTTTTCTCAATAGTCTTAGGTTTAACCGGTTTTATTTTTCCATTTCCTCTATAAGCAGCTACAACTGGATTACAACCCATTGGTTGACATGCAACAAGTCTTGTTCGTACTTCATCTATTAAACCAAGTTTATCAAACTCGTTAAGACCTTTCCATATCATAGTTAATAATGATCCAGAAGCTACTGGTACAAAAGCAAAATCTGGACTTTCCCAGTTTAATTGCTCCACAACCTCATATGCTAGTGTTTTTGATCCTTCAGCATAGTATGGTCTTATGTTTATATTTACAAATGCCCAATTATATTGACTTGAGATTTCGATAGCCAATCTATTCACATCATCATAGTTTCCATCTACTAGTACAAGATTTGGTTCATATATTAACGTTTGAACAATTTTTGAGATGGAGATATCTTTTGGTACAAATATATAACAGTTTAGATTAGCAATCGCAGCATGTGCTGCTAGAGAATTTGCCAGATTTCCTGTTGATGCACAAGCTACGGTATTAAACCCAAACTCTAACGATTTAGAAACTGCAACAGATACGACACGATCCTTAAAGGAGAATGTTGGATGGTTTACGGAATCGTTTTTTATGTAAAGATTTTTTAAACCAAGCATTTCTCCAAGATTCTTAGCTTTAACTAATGGAGTAAACCCTGCTTGAGAATTTACTATGTATTTTTCGTTAACAGGTAGAAGTTTTCTATATCTCCATATGTTTTTAGGACCATTTTCTATTTCTCTTTTGTTTACATCGTATTCATAGATAACTTCTAATCCACCAAAACACTCTTCACAAACATAGATAGGAGTTGCTGGATAAACTTTACCACAGGTTTTGCATCTTAGTCCTAGTATTTTACTCATAAATTCACCTCCTTATTTAGAATTACTTAATAATTAATTTGATTAACGTTTAAACAATTTTTAAATAAGAAATAACTAATAACTACGAATCATAACAATTCTATTATATTATGGAGTATAACATTAAAGATATAAACCTAGCAGATAAGGGTATGTTAAAAATAGAATGGTCCTCTATGCATATGAACGTTTTAAAAATTATTAGAGAAAGATTTAGAAAGGAAAAACCATTGAAAGGAATTAGAATTGCAGCATGTCTTCATGTAACATCTGAAACAGCAAACTTAATGATTACTTTAAAAGAAGCAGGTGCAGATATTTCTCTCTGTGCATCTAATCCGTTATCTACTCAAGACGAAGTAGCTGCAGCATTAGTAAAAAATTATAAGATAAGAGTCTATGCAATAAAGGGAGAAGATACGGAAACGTATTATGAACATATACACAAAGCTTTAGATATTAAACCAAACATAACTATAGATGATGGTGCTGACATGATAACAATAGTACATAAAGAACGTCAGGAATTGGTAGATGAGATTTATGGAGGATGTGAAGAGACAACAACGGGTGTTATTCGATTAAAAAATATGGAAAGAAGCGGCGTTCTTAAATATCCAATCATAGCAGTAAATGAAGCAAAAACAAAGTATCTCTTCGATAATAGATATGGTACAGGACAATCTACAATAGATGGAATTTTAAGAGCAACAAATGTATTAATTGCAGGGAAGAATTTTGTAATCGCAGGCTATGGATGGTGTGGAAAAGGTCTAGCTATGCGTGCTAGAGGTATGGGTGCCAACGTTATAATAACAGAAGTCGACCCTATAAAAGCATTGGAAGCTGCCATGGATGGTTTTAGAGTTATGCCTATGAGAGAAGCAGCAAAGATAGGTGATATTTTTGTAACAGTAACTGGTAATAAAAGTGTTATAAATGAAGAACATTTTAAACTCATGAAAGATGGTGCCATTTTAGCAAATTCTGGACATTTCAATGTTGAGATAGATGTTGAGGCTTTGGAAAGAATTGCAAAAAGTAAAAGAAAAATACGTGAAAACGTTATCGAATATACTGTCAACAATAAAAGAATATATTTATTGGCTGAGGGAAGACTCGTTAACTTAGCTGCAGCTGAAGGGCATCCTCCCGAAGTGATGGATATGAGCTTTTCAAATCAAGCATTAAGTGTTGAATATTTAGTTAAGAAGGGTAAAGAGTTGGATAAAAGAGTATATGTTGTACCAGAAGAGATTGATAGAGAGGTAGCAAGATTAAAACTCAAATCAATGGGTATAGAAATTGATACGCTAACAAAAGAACAGGAAGAGTATTTAAAAAGCTGGGAGCTTGGTACATGAACAATATTATTTTTCTAATTTTATCATGCGTATCAATATTTGCTTAAGTTCATCAGTTGGAGGTGTTTCTGGATAGTTATATTTAGGTCCAGATGGACTTTCCGTTGAATAGGGTCTGTTACAATTTGGACAACCACATGCAACGAAAGGTTTACCTGACATAATTATTTCTTTAAGTTTTTCTTTATCAATTCCAAAATCCACTAATTTATCGTTCTCAAATTTAAACCTGTTTAAATTCCATCCTTGTTTTATCAGATAATATGCAATCTGGATTCTTCTGTACATATCAACATTAGGTCTCTTCAAATCCAATTTAGTGCCTGGAATTTTCACATATGCAAATAAACCAGCTTCAACACCCATGTTCCATAATCTGTATAACGTCTCGATTGCTTCTTTCTCACTTTCTCCTAATCCTATTATTATGTGTGTTCCTACTTTAAATTTACCAAAAACTTCAACTGCTCTTTTTAATCCGTTCCAATGTTCTTTCCATGTATAAGAATTACCTACTTTACGCCCCTTGATTTTTTCAAAAACATCTTCACTTGCAGCATCTAATGGTATAACGATGCGATCAACGTTAAACCTTTTCATATGCTCCAACTCCTCATAACTCGCTGGATGTCTTGATACTGTTATTGGTACGTTTAATCTTGAAAATTTATCCAAGATATCATCCATATCCTTAAAAACTTTAGGGTGATTTATTGTTTGTAAACATATCCTTTTTATCTTACCTTCCGATACTGCTTTCTGCAAATGCATATATACAAGATCGAAATCATAGGCAGGATAATAAGCACGAGCAACTCTATCCAAGCTTGCTTTTGATTCTCTTGCATGAGCACAAAACAAACAATTTTGTGTACATCTTGAATCTACATAAGTTAAAAGATATGCAACTTCCATTTTGGTATTAAAATTTCTGATCTTTCTTAATCCCAGAACATGAAGAGTACCGACACTTACTCTTATTTTCTCAACCATATTTCTCACCTAAATATGGTAGAAGACAACATACGTTCTGAACTTTATAATTTTTAATATCTTGCATTATTTTATTTGTAGGGATTGCAATTGCATTAACACCAGCTTCTATTGCAAGTTTTTCAATTTTATATCTATCTAAACCTTTAGAATGAGCACATCCCAGTTTTATTTCTATATCTGGAAACATTAATCTTGCTATTGCTAAAACTTTAGCAACGTCATAAACATTTACAAAACATTTTTCCATAGGTGTATTTTTAAGAGGCATTAAAGCAGTTATAACAACGGATGTTGGTTTAATACTATCCCTTATTAACTTTAGAGACTCTAGTTCATGACTTAATTTTCCATAATATAAGCCTGTTGTTACATGAGGAGAAGAGTATTTTATACCCGCTTTTTCAAAATTTTTAAGAGTTTTCTTATACGATGTTTTACTTATTCTGACACCATATACTTCTTCAGTAACTTCTTCCATTGCTGTAACATCTAGACTTATACCATCTAATCCGGAAGAGACTAAAAGTTTTGCTTTCTCATAATCTATTAATCCAGTATGAGCAACGACAAGATACTTAAAGTTTTCTTTTATCTTCTTTATAGCATTGGAATATTTGTATACTGGAACAGTTGCATCGTGTTCACATCCACCTGTTATTAAAATGCCAAGTACATTTTTTTCATAAAAATACTTACACAGATTATATAACTCTTCATTACTCATAGCTTTATGTAAAGGCTTTAACATATTCTTCATACAATGTTTACAGGACAATTTACAAGAATAGCCGGTAATTGATATTGTTGGAAATTTTTCTCCAGTAAAATAGAAAACAACATCATCCTTAAAATTTCTCGTTTTGATATACTTGGCAAGTTTTAATATTTCTTTAAGTTCAGATTTGTCTTTTAAATAGAATATGTATTCAGCCTCTTTAAGATCAATCGGTTCTTTATTTTTAACTTTCTTTTTGATCTTGCTGATCATAATTATTAATAACAACAGTAGATTATAATTTAATTTTAAGTTAAAAGTAACAAAGCAAATAGATATTGAAAGGAAAGATATAAATTTTTATAGATAAAACTTTTATAATTCTACATAAAATATAATATTATGGTGGAAAGGAGAACGTTAAGTAGTGGTTATATTATTGTTGGTGCCTATGCTGATAAAATAAGAAAAGTTTTATTCGGACATTTTTCCGATAAAATTAAAGCTAAAGAAATAGATCCAAAACTCGTAGCAAAATATGCTGGTGATTTAAATAAATTCCTTTACGAAGTTTTAGTTAATAGATTAAAATTAAACAAAGGAGATGTTGTTAGAGTTAGGATAGATTATGAATACGATGAAGATTCAAAGGAATTATCTTGGGATTTTACAACACTTAGATTAGAAGTATTCAGAAGAGAACCTGAAGAGAAAGTTAAAGAAATATTAGAAGAAGCTAAGAAGAAAGCAGAAGCAATAATATCAGAGGAAATCGTTTACGATGTGAAAAAACTCGGAATAACAGAGCTTGGTGATGAAATCTATGAAGTTTATGTAAGTGATAAATCCGTAGGAATCTTGCAGGTGACTAAAATAAACGAGGAAATAATAGTTAAGGGTGCTTTTACATACCCAGAGTCAAAAATAATAGAAAGAGCTAGATTAAAGATAGAGGAAAACATTGAAAATACGTTGAAATCAAACATCGGTAGTCTATTACTTACTGCCAAAGAATCGGATTACGATAAATGTGAGAAAATTATTGGAAGAATTAAATCGTCTCTTGCTGAAGAAGTTGAAAAAGAAAAGGAAGAAGAATACAAATGGTATTAACTGTTATCCGTGCATATATCTAATTTTATTTTTTAGTTACGAACTTCTTCCCCGCTACGAGTGGTAAGGATTCGTTTCGGATAAGTTTGTAGCTTCCGCTTAAGAAGTTCGTAGAGGTATGGTTTGGCAATGTATTCTGTTAAACTTTACTTTATCAATTCCTCTAAGCTTACTTCGTTGCTGGTCTGACTTAGGAATTTCATTGATATTGTAAACTATTACAATGTATACCTCTTGAATAAAGAAAAACAATTAAATATTCACTTCTTTAAAGTAGTCTTTTTTTAAATCTTCAATCATACCATTATCGGATAAGTTTAAAATTTCATTATCTATAGGAACTTTAGCTATTATATTTAAATTATATTTGTTACAAAGTTTTTCCATTACGTCTCCTTTGAACATATTTATTCTTTTATTACAATGTGGACATATCATATATGACATGTTTTCTATAATGCCTATAATTCTTGAATTTGTTCTTTTAGAAAAATCTATAGCTTTTTCAACAACAAACGCAGCTAGTTCTTGAGGTGTAGATACTATTATTAAACCATCAGGTTTTAAATAATGAGTAATTACCAACGGCGCATCTCCTGTACCTGGAGGAAGATCTATGAAAAGATAATCCAACGAGTCCCATCTGGTAAATCTTAACATATCTACGATCATACTTCCAACAACGGGTCCTCTAAGTATTACGGATTTTTCATCTTTTGGAAGCAAGAATTGTACGGACATTATTTTTATTCCATATTTCTTACTTTTTATTGGTAGTATCTCGTTGTTTGTTTTATCAGGTGCTATTCTCTCTTTCTCTAATCCAAAAATTTTTGGAATACTTGGACCATATAAATCAGCATCAAAAATTCCAACGTTCTTCTTCCTCTTTGCAAAACTTATCGCAAGTAAACTTGTTATTGTAGATTTTCCAACACCACCTTTTCCTGAAAGAATAGCAATTTTTCTTTTAATGTTTTGCGTTCTATCCCTTATATCTTTTAATATATCGAATATGTGTTCCCGAATTATTTTTATCTCCCCCTCATATTGAAAGTTTAAATTAACAGATGAAATGTATAGGAGGAATTTATTTTACTTATGATAAATCTAGCATTACGAAACTATATCTATTTATAAAAGTTTAACATTAAAAACAAATTTAAAATGTTCAGCTATTATAGATAGAGGTATATATTGATAAGAACAAAAAAGCAATTAGTGTTTAGTTGTTTGCATTTTTTCACATCTTTTTTATTTCTATATACATCTCGTGAGTTCCCGATCCCCGAAGTCGGGAATTACATAGGTCTCAGAGAGGTTTAAACTATACTTATAGTATTGTAAAGTAAAAATGGAAAGGATATAGATACTGGAAGGTTTAACTTATACTAGTAATATTGAAGGATGAAAGAGATGGTAGTATTGAAGTGTAAAAAGTGTAACAATAAAGGAGTAATAACGATTCGTCATCGAAACATTACATTATGTAAAGAACATTTTCTTAAATATTATTTGAAGACAGTTGAATCTACCATTAAGAAATATAGGATGTTTACTAAAAGAGATAAGGTTCTTGTTGCAGTATCCGGTGGTAAAGATTCGATGTCATTACTCGATGCACTTAAGAAGCTCGATTATAATATTAGTGCCTTATATATAAACCTTGGTATAAAAGACTATTCTGACCAATGTAAGAAGATTGTTGAAAAATATTGTAATGAAAATAATATAAATTTAATAATATCAGATATTAAAGAAAATTATGGAAAATATCTTGAAGAATTTAAAAAGTTGAGAAGAAATTTATGTTCCGTCTGTGGAATCATAAAGAGATATGAAATGAATAGAATCGCATATGAAAAAGGTTTTAACGCTATAGCAACGGGACATAATTTGGATGATGAGGTTTCGTTCATATTATGGAACCTGATGAATGGTAACTTTCAATACATTAAACAAAAACCTGTTCTGGAAAAAATTCATGAGAAAACGGTTAAAAAAGTTAAACCTCTTATATTTCTAACAGAGAAAGAAAACTTATTATATTCTTTATTAAATAATATTTATAGTATTCATTTAAGAATAGATTGCCCATACTCAACAAATGCCCCAACTAATATTTTGAAAGAAATGCTCAATAAACTGGAAGAAAGAATTCAAGGAATTAAGATGAGATTTTATAAAAATTTCCTCAATAAATCATCTCAATTTCTTCCAAAAATTGATCACGAGATAAAATCATGTAAGATATGTGGTTACATAACTTCTAGTAACGTATGTTCCTTTTGTAGATTATTTAGAAGAGGTTAAAGTTTCTCTTACCAATTGTTCTAAATATTTTTCTACAAAACATTTAAAGTTTTTGTAAAGGTATCATTTTGAGATCTTCATATAT
>JALTZH010000209.1 GCA_027051265.1 archaeon
AAATAAGAGAACGGAGAAAAAAATTCTAATAGATATAAAAGATCATATAAACTTTTTTCTGAAGCTTATGAAAACTGCAAAAGAATTTCATATTGGTTCGAGAAGAATTAAAGTTATGAGAATGTTATCCTTTCCTAAATAGATATGATGATAAAGGTCAGGTATGAGAAAGGCGTTTTGAAGCCTTTAGAGAGAGTTGAACTTGAAGAAGGGAAGGAATATATAATTGAGATTAAAGAAGACATCTATAATTACATAAAGAGGTATTATGGGAAGGTAAAAGGAGTTTATAAGTATAGAAGTGATGAATTAGAGGAAATAATTTATGGAGAGAATATTTGTTGATTCAACAGTTTTTATAAAATATGCAAGAGGAGAAGACGATTTTCTTTTAAGACTAGTAGGTAACGAGCTTTATACTTCTATAAACGTTTTCGAAGAATGTTTTTATAAGCTTTTGCTTTTAAAATGTGGAGATATAACAGGAAAAATTTCTGTATATAAGTTAAAAGATTCTTTGAAGAAAAATTACAATGCTTTTAAAGGTGTTTTCGAATTTATGGATTTTTTTGAAAGTTTGCTTTCTATGAAAGTAGTTCATTTACTGCAGATTAATTTCAAAGTATTAAAAATTATGAGAGAAATTGTCAAGAAGTATAGGCTTCTTCCGAATGATGCTCTTATAGCAGCTACTTGTAAATATTATGGAATTAAAAAAATTGCAACATTCGATGATGACTTTAAAAAAGTAGATTTCCTTAAGGTCATTGATCAATTAAAGTTATAAATAAACTAATCCTCTATAAATTAGTATTATATGCCCCACTCCAATTATAAAGAGATTGAGCAAGCTCTGTCCTTTAGGGCAAGGCTACTAACTAGTTTAAATTATTCTATTATATTAGATTTTATTTATATTAGATTCTATTAAGATAAATTATTTATGATATGGGTCAACTAATGATACAAGGAACTGCATCAAATGTTGGAAAATCGTTAACTGTTTTAGCTCTTTGTAAAATATTTAAGAAGGAAGGATTTAACGTTGCACCATTTAAGCCTCAAAACATGTCACTAAATTCAATAGTTACAGAAAATGATGAAGAGATTTCATATATACAATATTTACAAGCTAAAGCATGTAATGCTACAATAGATTCACGAATAAATCCTATATTGTTAAAACCAATGGGTAATGGTGTTGTTGAAGTTATAGTGAGAGGAAAACATTATAAAGATATGAGAACTAGTGAATATTACGATTTTTTAACAAAACATGGTAAACATGTTATTAAAGAATCTTATGAATCCTTACGAAAGGAATACGATACCATAATATCGGAAGGTGCTGGATCACCAGCGGAAATAAATTTATACGAATTTGATTATGCAAACATGAAATTTGCTGAGATGTTTAACATTCCTACAATAATAGTCTGTGATATAGAAAGAGGAGGGGCTTTTGCATCATTATATGGAACGTTTATGTTGTTAAAGAAAAGACATAAAAAGTTGGTTAGAGGATTTATAATAAATAAATTCAGAGGAGATAAAAGGTTATTATATCCTGGATTAAAATACATTGAAAAAAAGCTCGGAAGAAAGATTTTTGGAGTAATACCTTATATAAATGATATAAGAATATTTGAAGATTCTTTAGATTTAAAAGACTTTGGAAGTAAGAAGATTGGTGTGATACGATATCCAACACTTAGTATATATGAAGATTTAATATATCTTGGAAACTATTCTTTTATAAACGATAAAAATGATATCGATAAATTTGATGTCATTATATTACCTGGAAGTAAAAATGTTATCAACGATTTGATGTGGTTAAAACGTAGTGGAATTGCTGAGGAATTAAAAAGAATTGTTGGAAGAAAACTCATAATAGGTATATGTGGCGGATATCAAATGTTAACAAAAAAGATATATTATAATAATGAAACATATAAGGGGTTAGGTCTAATAGATGCTTACACCTATTATAAAAGTAATAAAATTGTAAGAAGAGTTAAAGCTAAATTTTTGTACGAAGATTTTGAAATAGATGGATTTGAAATCAGATTTGGTAGAATAGTACAATTAAAGGGATATGCGTTTAAAACTAATTATGGATACGATGGATTTATAGATTTTAACAAAAAAATAATAGCAACAAACATTCATGGACTGTTTAAAAGCAAAGCGTTTAGGAACTTTCTTAAAAAACGGTTTAACATTACTTTCTATGAAATCGATATAAATAAGGAGATCAACAGAATATCAAAAGTTTTTAAAGAGAACATCGATATAATAAAATTGGTTGAAATATTAAAATCTCAAAAAACAATATAATTTTATATATAATTTATAATAATATTGTCCTTCTTTATGTCAATACACATTAAATCTTTAGCAGCATATGTGTTTTTAAATACGTTTCTCGCTTCATTCTCTAGTACAGTAACATCTTTATATCTTGAACTTACATGTATTAGGAATAAGTATTTTGCACCATATTTCTTTGCAACATTGGCAGCCTGTTTTGCAGTAGAGTGATATTTCACATAGGCTTCATTTCTTAGATTATCATCAAACGTAGCATCATGTATTAATATAGAATCTCGTATGTAATTAGCAATCCTATCAGTGGGTCTTGTATCGGATGTGTAGACAATTCTTATACCTTTTTTTTCCTCACCAAGTACCATTTCTGGTGTGATTAATTTCCCGTTATAAACTATACATTTTCCTTCCTTTAAAGCTTTAAACCAAGGTCCGGGTTTTAATCCAAGTGCAGCTGCTTTTTCTATATCGAATTTTTTTCCTTTTTTTTCTTCAAAAATTATCGAGTAAGTTTCGATTGAATGATCAACAAGTCTTGTTATTATTTTATAATTTTTTTCCTCAACAGTAAATCCATCTGAGATTTCTACAGGTATCAAATCGAAATCAATATCATAAACACTTAACTCTTTTGCTATCTCTACAATTCTTATTATACCTTTAGGACCATAAATATACAGCGGTGACTCTCTACCAAAAAAAGACATGGATTGTATTAAACCAAATAATCCTAGAAAATGATCTCCATGAAGATGTGTTATAAATATTTTGGATACTTTCATTGGACTTATTTTTGCTCTAACCATCTGTCTCTGTGTACCTTCACCACAATCTAACAGAATTATTTCACCCTCATATATTAGAGCTATTGATATATGATTTCTATCCTTTGTAGGTACAGCACCACTTGTTCCTAAGAATATTATTCTCATAAAAACATAAAAATTATTCAAGAATACCTTTATCCAACTCGTTTAATAACTCATCAATATCAATAAGACCAAAACCAGTAAAATAATCCGCTGCACCATAAATCACAAGGATTCCATCATTAACTTTAACTGCACCACACGGAAAAACAACATATGGTCTATCACCATATAATTCATAAATCTCTTTTGGTTCAAATATATATGTCCTAGTAATAGCCGTAGGTATAAGACCTTCCTCTTTTCTATATTCAAGTAAAGCAGCAAATGCTCTATAAGCTTCTATATATTGATCAACGCCATGTATAAGTATTATAAACTTGTTTTTAGATATTTCTACCGGAGGTGTGCTCCATCCTATCTTTTTCTCGAATTTTGTTTCTTTCATAACAATTTTAGAATCCTTCAATACTATCTCTTTTAGTGTATTTTTTTCGATACTGAATTTCTCTAACTCATTTAAAACTTTACTATCGAATTTACTTATTGTACAATAATGCCTTTCCGTACCATTTTTTAATATTACATGTGGTCTATGTAGTAGGTAAACATCCTCATTTATTTTTAACATCAACGAGTCTTTATCACTTATGACATTATCTCTTATATGTGTTTCATGGACGAACGCGCAGACCTTTTGCCATGAATCTTTAGATTTTTCATAAGCTAAAACTGGTAAGGTTCTTTCTTTACGAACAACGGGATTAAAATACCATATTGTTCTGCCTGTGTAAATCATGAACTTCTTCTCATTTAACTTAAATGCCCTTGGATCTTCACAACCGTAGATATCTTGTTTTACATCTGGTTTTATAACGATTTCAGCAGAATAATGCGTATTACTAACGGTTCCTGATAATATATCGTCAAGTAATACTTCAATTTTAACGATAGAGGAGATGTACATGTAATAACCTGTTATTATTCTAGCATATATTTTTACGATATCATTCTCTAATATACCTGTTGCGTTAAATATAGCGTGTGGCGTATCTATTGGAAAATTTCTCAGATGAATATTATTTGGTGCTAAGATTCCAAGTCTCTTAACGATGTCTTTTGTTTTAAATTCTCGAAGCATACAAATTTTGTTACAAAATTCATGTTCTTTGTACATAAATTATATATAACTTTTAAATAAAAAATATAAAAAAAAGAATATTTATTATTGTTTTAATTCTTCTTCTGTCTTTCTTCTTTTTACAGCTCGATCAAATATAATCCAATTTTTATACCATTCTTCATTTTCTTTTTTTAATAACTCCAAGATTCTTCTTGTAAGTTCTTTAGCAGATACTTCTCTAACATTTCTTGATAAAAGTTCTGCTTCGATAATTTTTGCAATCTTTCTAGCAACTTCCACATCTGCTCCTGTTTTTAAGACACTAACAACTACCTTTTCATATACAAAAGGCTCTTTTCTACCATCTCTTTTAATAACTTCAATCATAAAGATAACCTCACAAATTTTTCCGAACAAATTATTTTAACATATCATGTCAAATATTTTTCTAAATTAAATATATTTTTTAACAATTTAAAAAAATTAAAAATTTTGATCCTTTCTTTCAAAAACTTTAAAAGGAATAAAAAGTTTGTTAATTTAAATCGATTAACAATAAATAATAAAACAAAAATAGAAATATATTCTTTTATGATAGTTAAAGAATTTCATAAAGTTGTTTCTGTGGAAGAAGCAATAGCAACGGTTTATAAAATAAAAGAGGAAATTAAACTTGAACGTAAACTTGAGGAGATTCATATAAAAAATGCGTTGTATCGTGTACTAGCTGAGGATGTTATTTCAGATATTGATGTTCCTCATTTTGATAGAGCATCCATGGATGGCTTTGCTGTATATGCAAGAGATACTTTCTATGCTGATGAGGAAAAACCAGTAGAACTAGAAATTTTAGGATATATAAAAGCAGGTGATACAAATATATACGAAATATCGGAAGGAAAAACTTATGGTATAGCAACTGGAGCTCCGATGCCAAAAAATGCAAATGCCGTAGTAATGGTAGAGCATGTAGTAGTGAGAGGAAATAAAGCCCTAATATATAAACCCGTATCTCCAGGAGAAAATATAATTCCTGCTGGTAGTGATATAAGAGCTGGTGAACTTATATTAAGAAAAGGAACATTATTAACTTCGAGAGAAATAGCATTACTTGCTGCTATAGGAAAAACTAGGATAAAAGTTTATAAACTACCTAAAGTTGCGATAATTTCTACAGGAGATGAGATTATTGATCCTGAAAGTAAATTAACGTTTGGAAAAATTTTTGACATAAATTCTTATTCAATATATTCAAGAGTCCTTGAGAATGGAGGTAACCCTTCTATAATAGGTATTGTTGAAGATGATGAGGAAAAGATATTTGAAGTATTAAACAGTGTAAGTAGACAAGATTACGATATAATCTTAACATCTGGTGGCACATCTGCTGGAGTTGGAGATGTGATATATAAAGTTGTAGAAAGAATTGGAAAAATATACGTTCATGGAATTGCTGTTAAACCAGGAAAGCCAACGGTCATAGGTAGATTGAACGATAAACTTTTTGTAGGATTACCTGGTTATCCAACTTCATGCTTATTGATTTTTGATTTGATCGTTGCTCCAATCCTAAGAGAACTAGCTGGTTTACCAAGAAAAGAACTTAAAAAATTAAAAGCTAAAATCGCAACCAAAGTTTTTTCCGAAAAAGGAAGAAAGGAGTTTAAATTTGTACATATAGTAACCGGAGATGGTAGCGTATCCGCTTATCCAGTTACAACTGGTTCAGGAGCTATATCCACGTTTTCATTAGCCGACGGTTATATAACAATACCAGAAGATGTTGAAATGATAGATCAGGATACGGAAGTTGAAGTTACATTACTTAGTGAACAATTAAGACCAGCAGACTTAGTTATAATAGGAAGTCATTGTATTGGAGTGGATATAATTTTGAACATAATGAATAAATACATTCCAACTTTTGCTAAAGTTATAAACGTTGGTTCAACTAGTGGATTACTTGCATCCAAAAGATTTGAATCCGATATTTCAGGAACACATTTAATCGATGAAAAAACAAACGAATATAATGTACCATTTCTAAAGTTATACGGATTAGAAGATAAAGTTTATTTAGTAAGAGGTTACGGACGTATGCAAGGAATCGTTGTTCAGAAAGGAAATCCAAAGAAAATTAAATCTCTCGAAGATTTTCTAAGAGAAGATGTTAAGATAATAAACAGGAATAAAGGTTCTGGTACTAGAGTATTGTTGGATATTAAGCTGAAGGAATTATCGATGAAAATGGGTTGTAAGTTTGAGGAGCTTATTAAAAAAATAAACGGCTACGAAATAGAGGCGAAAACACACTCAGCTGTTGCTGCAGCTGTTTCGATGAATAAAGCTGATGCTGGACTTGCTATAGAGGCGGTTGCAAAATTATACGATTTAGATTTTATTCCAATAAAAGAAGAGATATATGATTTTGTAATACCAAAGAATAAGTTTAACAAACCACATGTACAAAAATTTTTAGAGATATTAAAATCCAAAGAATTTAAAAAAGAGCTTGAAAAATTACCGGGATTTAAGATTTTAAAAGATACTGGAAAGATTATACATAAACCACCATGAGATTTGAGAGGATAAAGGAAATATATAAAAAACTACTCAAATATAAAAAATCAATAGAAACTTTAACGTACTTAAATTCTGCTACACCACCCAGTGTTTTCATATCCTCACATAATAATGTTATAGGAATTTTAGCACCAGTAAATGTTGAAAACGTCGATATTTGTGATAACCCCCCATTATGGTACTCCAAAAGATTAAGTATAGAAGAACTATTGGATATAAGAGCAAGAACAATATATGCGAAAGTTGCAAAGAATCGTTTTTTAGATATCTTAAAGGAAATAAGCTTATCCACTAAGCCTGTGGATGTTGAAATGAAATTCTCAAAAAAACCTAGATTTCTAATGATATTCGATCTATATCATAAACCAATAGGAAATCCTACATTGGTTGAAGATTTAAACTATAATAATATAAAGACAAAAAAAATTATCGAAAAAGTTATAGAAGATGATATAAAAGCATGTGATGCAATAGTTTCATTGTATGAGAGGAACATACCTATCTATACTATTCAAAGGATTTTTAGCTTAGGATTGTTAGGAAGGAAGATGCAAAGAAAAATTGTTCCAACAAGGTATAGTATTACAACTGTAGATTCGATTATATCAGAATACCTTCTAAAATATATAAAACATTATAATATAATTGATAATATATTATTATTTGAAAATAATTATTTGGGCAATCATTACTATATACTTCTTTTACCAAATGCATGGGAATATGAACTGATTGAAATAATCTATAGAAATGGATTAATATCAGAAGTCTATTGTGATTACGAATCTTATAAATCACGAAAAAGTTATCCTGAAAACACGGCTGGAGGATATTATGCCGCAAAACTTGCAGTACTAGAATATCTTAATAAAAGAAAGAGACAAGCATCTGTTATTATTTTTAGAAAAATATTTAAAGAAGAATCATTAGCATTAGGCGTATGGAAAGTTAGAGAAGCTTGTAAAAATGCTTTTAATAACAAACCTAAGAAGTTTGAGAGTTTAAAAGATTTAATAGAATTCCTGAAGAAACACTTCAGAAAGGAAATTTTATTAAAGAGTAAAATTTTAAGAAAAAACATGTATCAAAGAAGATTAACGTTTAAGAATTTTTAAGATACAATCTTTAAATAATATTATGATAAGATACCATGATAATTTAAAATGGATTGAGGGAAAATTAGTTACAAGAAATCTTGTAAAAGGACAAAGTGTTTATGGTGAAAAATTGCTTAAAGTAGGAGATGAAGAATATCGAGTCTGGAACCCATATAGAAGTAAATTAGCCGGTGCTATATATAAAGGTCTTAAAACTTTTCCTATTAAAATTAATTCTAAAATATTATACTTAGGTGCAGCATCTGGTACAACTGCGAGTCATCTTTCCGATATCGTTAGAGAGGGGATTATTTACTGTGTAGAATTCTCACCCCGTGTCTTCAGAGATTTACTTCAACTATGTCAAACAAGGAAGAACATGATCCCATTACTTAGAGATGCCTCTAAACCTGAAAGTTATGCCAACATTGTTGAGATTTGTGATATGATCTATGAGGATGTTGCTCAACCTAATCAAATAGAAATACTGATTGCAAACGCTGAACGTTTCCTTAAGAAAAATGGTTATGTTATGATTGCAATAAAAGCGAGAAGTATTGATGTAACAAAAAAACCAGAAGAGATTTTTAGAGAGGAATTAAAAAAGATGTCTGAACATTTTGAAATAATTGAAAAGATTTATTTAGAACCATACGATAAAGATCATCTATTCGTAGTAGCTAAATATACATAATAAGTATTTATTTGAGTAAATATTTAAACGGAAAATGTTATATACATATATATATACATAACATCTTTGGTAATTAAATTAATAAGGTAGTACTATGTTTGAACTACCAGAACATTATTCACTGCTGATCTACGGACCTCCTGGGGTTGGTAAGTATGAATTCTGCTTAACGTTACTGGAAAAAATAAAAGCTAAAGCAATATTTATAACCACGGAAATATCTCACGAAAAAATTCTTAAAGACTATGGTAAAGATGAAAAGGAGATTTTTATCATCGATGGGTATTCTTGGATTGTAGAAGAAAAAATTAAGGTCTCAAAAGATAACATTCTATATCTAACGGATTTATACTATCTTGATAAAATTCTTTACGCTATAGAAGAGGGTGTAAAATTCTTAGAAACAACTAAAGCGACAATCGTGCTACATTCTGTTTCTACCCTTTTTTTGTATAATGATGAGAGTAACGTTTTAAAGTTTTTACACAAATTAATTTTAAAAATAAAAGACGTTTACGGAACTATAATATTAACTCTTCAAGAATTTGTACATAAACCACAAACTTATTATACACTTATGTCTTTTTGTGACGGTGTTATTCATTTAAAGTTTGAGGAAAAAGATTTTGAAACAAAGCGATTTATGAAAATAAAATTTTTAAAAGGTGTTTCAGAATATCCAGCCAGAGATGTTGAATATAGAGTAGAAAGGGGACGTGTATTTTTCGTTTAACTAGTTTATTAATTTTGGTGGTTACTATTTATTAAATTATTTTTTGCATATTTCTTTACATTCCTTTCAGACCTTTAACATTTTCTAATCTTTGCAATAAAAAATCCTTGAGAAAGATGTTTTGCTGGATAGAATCTTTTACATTTTCTTATCTCATCATTTAGTTTTATACCATATGGTTTTATGAAAGCTTCTTCACCATGTTTTATATCTTCCAGTTTAATGTTATATTTGTTTAAAAACTCGTTTATTATAAACTCGTTCTCTTCAGGTAGTAAACTGCATGTTGAATAAACAATCGTCCCTCCAGTTTTACATACCTTTAAAGCTACGTTTAACAAATCTTTTTGAACTTGAGTGCATTTTATAACATCTTTTTCTGTCTTAAAACGTGCCTCTTTATTTTTGTT
>JALTZH010000210.1:0-7626 GCA_027051265.1 archaeon
GATATATATCCAGGATGAGCGGTGTTGCATATGTTCTTCCAATAGTTGGATGGTCATTTGTTTTTGCAGGTTTAGCAGGTATGGGTCTTCCTAGCTTAAGCAGTTTTGTAGCAGAGTATCTCATATTAGTTGGAGTTATAAGTAAAAGTTTCTTGTTCGCATTACTAATAGGATTATCTATAGGTTTAACAACTGGATATATTTCATGGTTTTTGCAAAGAGCGATCTTTAACCCAGTTAAAAAGGAGTTTATGAATATTAGAGAGACAATAAACATCTACGAAATATTGTCTCTAGCAATTTTATCTTTACTAATAATAGTATTTGGAATGTATCCAAAACCACTTTTCGAAATAATTCTTGAATACGTGGAGGTGATGTTACGATGATCGAATACATACTACCTGAGATATTAATAGTAATTACCGCTATAATTGTATTACTTTTAGGTTTTTTAACAAGTAGAGAAATATACATAAAAGTAATTGGGTGCATAGGAATAGTATTAGCAACGATTTCATTACTATTGCTTAAACCAACAGATGAACTAATATTTGGTGGAATATATTCGTTTGATAAGTTTTCCAAAGTATTTAAATATATATTTCTTATATTAACATTATTCATTATAATAACTTCAAACACTAAAAGAAATTTGGGAGAATATTATTTCTTAATACTTATATCCCTATCGGGCATGATGTTCCTAGCATCTGCAAGAGATTTATTATTCTTGTATGTTGCATTAGAAACTGCAACGTTACCAACAATTGTTTTGGCATCGTTTTATAGAAATAGAATTGCAGCTGAAACAGGAATTAAATATTTTACTGTTGCAGCACTTTCTTCCGGATTATTACTCTTTGGAATTTCTCTAATATATGGGGCTACAGGAACGCTAAATATATTCGAGATTTCAAAATCAAGCATAGATGAACTCGCAATTCTTGGAGGGATATTTATAATATCTGGTCTTGCTTTTAAGATGGCAATATTTCCATTTCATATGTGGGTTCCAGATGTATATCAAGGTGCACCTACACCTATCTCAGCCTTTTTAGCAGCAGTAAGTAAAAAGATGGCATTCCTGGTTGCATTTCTGATATTTTATTTATCATTAGTTAAGTATATCTCATTATGGAATATAATATTCGCTCTCCTTGCAATTATTACTATGACGATAGGAAACTTAGCTGCTTTAGATCAAACGAACGTTAAAAGGTTATTAGCATACAGTAGCATTGGACATGCTGGATATCTACTAATAGGTTTAGCTGTAAAATCTCCTTTAGCAATAGTTGCAGCAATTCTTCATATAATTACGCATGGAGTTGCTAAAATTATTGTATTTATATCCTGCTTTAAAGTTGGAGAACATTTAGAGAATTATAAGGGATTATATAAAAAAGCACCAATTCTATCCATTGCCATTATTGTTTCTTTGTTATCGTTGATTGGAGTTCCACCTCTAGCAGGATTTTTCAGCAAACTATATCTGGTAATAGCAGCAGTTAGTGCAGGTATTATTGGAATAATTTTAGCAATAGCTTTGATAATAAACAGCGCCATTTCAATATTTTATTACGCAAAAATTATTTTAAACATAATATCTGAAACAAATGAAAAAAGAAAGGAAGATTATAACTTTGCAATACCATTAATTCTTCTTGCAATATTTCTAATAATATTTATTGCCTTAATGCCATGGCTTATAGAACAATTATCCGATGCAGTTAAAATTTTTTCTCTTTGATATTCTTTTGAAAAATTCATCCCAAAAGTACTTCATATATAAACAATAGGGGATAGATTAAACGTGAATATTATTAATAATATAAAAGTAATAATTCCAAGAATTTTCTCTTCACGACTTATGTCAGTGATGTCTTCGAGAGGGCCACTGTTTTCCAATCTAGTTAAAAACAATATAAATATTGCCCAAATTAACCAACCTATCCAATAATATGAAAGTATTAATAATAAAATAAACATTAGAAAATACATTAATTTATATCTATTTTTTAATAAAGCTCTTATTATATGACCACCATCTAACTGTCCAATCGGAATTAGGTTTATAAAAGTAACGAACAATCCAACCCATGCTGATACTAAAATTGGATGAGCTTCTATGTAATAGTTCTCAAGTCCTACAAGTTTATCGATCATAAAAGATATGAGAAGAGGAAGTTGTAAGTAAATTCCAGAGATTATTTCTCCTGTTGCTACTTTAATTTCCGAAAGATATACTCCGATTGCCAAAAATATAATAGAAGTAACAAAGCTCATAATTGGCCCAGATAATGAGATCATTAATAGATTAGAAGAATTCTTAGGCGGATGTTTCATTAAAATAACAGCTCCCAAAGTTCCAAGAGGAAAGATATGAGGTGGTAGGGGTATAAACATCGGTAGAGTAGATTCATTTCCTGTTTTTCTTGCACATATATAATGTCCTAACTCGTGCATTCCAAGAATTATTAGAAGGGAGATTGAAAATAAGAGACCATCAAAAATACTATTACCCCACCATAAATATCCAGCATACGTGGTTGTAAAAAATGTTAATACGAATAAAATTGGTGCTAAATATTTTGGTAAAAATCTTTTTCTTTCTTCTATGAAATTTATATATATTCGATCGTTTTCTCTTCTAATTAATGGTATAAGACCTAAAGATCTAACCTCATCTATGAATCTATCATAATCAACGTTTTCCTTAGGTATAACGTAAATCCTATCTTGGTTTTGTTTAAATTCAACTATTATAAAGTATTTGTTAACGATCTCTAATAATAATACATCTCTTGGAAGCATAAACTTCAGCTCTTCTCCTATTATATTTAATTGGAATATCGTTAACAATGAAAAGAGGTATCTTAGCAATTATACATCCTGTAACCACAATCTCATCGGGTTTTTTTACCAGTATACAAGATGGAGATTTTTTCGATTTTTTTAGCTTATAAATCCAATAGCACCCAACACTAGAACCCTTCGAATGAGGTATATAAAGAATTTTATCGGTTACGATTTCACCATAGAGTTCGTTTTCTTTATCAACAATTCTACCAGTATTTATATCTATACCATAAAGAAAGGAGATGGGTTTTTTTGATATTAATAATTCTCCTAAAACATCACCCTTAACTATTGGAATAGCTTTAATTCTTATCATAATTTTCTATATGTTTTTTTATATTCTTTTAAACTATATAAAATAACATAATCCTTTAATCCCGTTATTTTTTCCAGATGTTTTATTGTTTTTTCAACATCTTCCTTTGTTTTTCCATGAATTACCGTATATATATTATATTCCCATTTTCCTTTAACTATCTCTCTTTCATAACAGTGTGAAAGATTTTCTAGTTCTATAAATTTTTTACAAACCGTTTCAACAATATTTTCTGGAACTTTCCATGCTACCAATGCATTATACTTATAACCAAGCATCCTATGTCTGACGGAAGCTGATAATTTCCTAATAAGTCCTTTCTTTTTTAATTTTTTTATTCTTTCTATAACTTCCCTTTCCGAGATATTTAGGATTTTTGCAACATGTGCAAACGGTCGTTTAACTAAAGGAAAGTTATCCTGTAATATTTTCACGATTTTTTTATCAATTTCATCCATAAAAAATATATCAATAAATTTTTAAAATGTTGTAAAACGTATCTCTTTGGGCAGGGATTCTGTTTATAGACTTTATTATTCTTACAAAATCCTCTTCAAGTAATGTTTTCTTCTTATGACCAGTTGCTGTTATTACGTTTTCTTCTATGAGACTGCCTCCCAAATCATTGGCACCATAAGATAAGGATAACAACGAAACATCTACACCACAGGTTAATATTGAAGATTGTATATTTTTAATAATTCCATGTAACATCATTCTAGCAACAGCAATTGTCTTTAGATATTCTAATGGTGATATTTCTCTCAATTTTAATTCAGTATTTCCAGACTTAAATGTCCATACAACGAAGGATGTAAAACCCTTTGTTTTCTCCTGTATTTCTCTTATTCTTAATATATGTTTAACTCGATCCTCTAACGATTCACCTAAACCTATTACCATAGTAGCACTTGTTTTTATTCCTAATTTATGAGCTTTTATAACAACTTCTTTCCATTTTTTAAAACCTATTTTTTTAGGAGAGATTTTTTTTCTAACATTATCAACGAGAATTTCAGCTCCTCCGCCAGGCATGCTTCTTAATCCTACGCTTTTTAATCTTTGTAAAACTTCTTCTATTGACATCCTAAAATTTCTTGAAAAGAACTCTATTTCAACCGGAGAAAAGGCGTGAACATTTACCTCAGGAAATTTCTCTTTTATTTTTTTTATTAATTCCTCATAATATTCGAAGGGAATTTCAGGATTCAATCCACCTTGAATTAAAACCTGAGTTACGTTGAATTTTCTTGCATATTCTACTTTCTTAAGGATTTCCTCGATACTCAATACGTATGAATCTTTATCATCGATATCTCTGTAAAATGCACAGAATTTACATCTATTAATACATATATTTGTATAATTTATATTAGTATCAAGAATAAATGTAACTATATCTCCGACATCTTTTTTTCTTAGATAATCGGCAACGAAGGATATTTTTGAAAGGTCATTACTTTTAAGTATTTCAACATAATCTTTTATGTTGAGGCTCTCGTTTTCTATAACTTTTTCAAAAATATCTTTCATAAGATTTTTTTCAAAATATCAGTTCTAATTTCACCGTATTTCTTTCCGTTTAGGTAAATAATAGCCGGTGAGAATATCTCAGGATCAATTTTATAGAAATCATATCCAGCTTTTTCATATATTTCTTTAAAACTCTTTCCGAAAAACTTGGATGATGAGGAAGGAATTCTTTCTCCATTTATTTCCTTTTTTGAAAACAAATATACAATACTACCATATATTAAAGCATCGTTACAAGCAATCATAGTACTAAATTCATCTTTCAATTCAATAGGTATTGGAACTATACCATAGGCTGAATAGATGGAAGAAAAATCTATGTTTAGGAGTTCCATTTTAAATAAAGCTTGTTCAACAACTCTTGCCATTATTTGTATAATACCAGTTAAAGAATTCGTCCTTGCAAATAGTATGTAAAGATTTTCCGGATTTATTTTACAACTGTTGGAAATATATTCCGAAACCTTTTCATTTGGAGTTTTACTTGTTTCCAAGCATATCACTCCTATGTTTGATTCTTCCTTGTAATTTATTTTTTCAAAGGTTTTTTTTGGTTTTCTTGAAAGTATTCTTGCAGGTCCAGAACCTAAAGCTTGAAAATTATCAACCTTTATGTTCCATCCAGCTTTCTGAGATGCTAAGCAAGCGATGACGGGGTTGTTTATAGTCTCTTCCAATACTAAACAATTAATTCCAAAAAAGTTTTTAAACGAAATGTTTATTTTTGCCAATCCTCCAAGGGTTACTAACGAATATAATATCCCAGCTTCAATTGTTGCATCGTTAAAGTCAAGAACTTTTGTACCATTTTTTAGTTCGTAAAATTTTACGTTAAGTTCATCTTTTCTTCTAATAATTTCTTCAACGATTTTTAACGATTTCTCGTTCAAATTCAGCATAAAAAATTAGTTGAAAAATTTGAAATTAAAATTTGTTAGGATTTAATGCCGAAGTTTTGCAACTGTTATAGTTCTACCTCTTACATCAACGATTAATAAATCGTTGATTCTTTTCTCCAGTTCACTACATGCTTCGTCAACAGTAACTGGAGCATTTTTTAACACTCTAATTTTTATTAACCTCTCACTTTTTAAGCGTCGGTTGAGTTCTTTTATAAATGCGTCGGTTATGCCTTTTTTTCCTATCTGAATTTTGGGTTTTATTGTTATTGATTTCCTCCTAAGTTCTATTTTTAATTTTTTTATTCGTTTTTGTTGATCATCTTTCATTAGATATTTAATAATTTTTTAAAGAGTTAAATTATAACTATATTTAACATAACATATGAGGTGATTTTTTATGAAAAAAGATGTGCCAAAAAGTTTACTAGAAAATTTGGAATCCGATGAAGATATCCTATATCTTTTAAAGAAAGTTTTTGGTTTAGAAAAACCAAAATGGTTGGTGATAACAAACAAAAGAATAATATACTTTGATGAAAAAATTTTTGGACGATATGATCTGATTGCAATTCCATATGAAAAATTGGTTAGAGTTCATTTCAGGATTGGAAAAATGGGATCATCTTTTACAATAACATCTGAAGATAAGAAGAAAATAAATATAGGATGGCTTCAAAAAGAAGATGCAGTAAGAGCTATAGAGACAATTAAAAACGTACTAAATAAAGTTGCAGTTGAACCGATATCTATTGAGAAGAAGAAAGGTTTACTGGGAGAAGATTGGATTTTAAACAAACCGAAAGAAACTATCTCAAAAACTATCAGTAAAGTTAAAAAAGAAGAAGAGGATGTTTTTGAAAAACTTAAGAAACTTAAAGAACTTTATGATAAAGGTATAATAACAAAGGAAGAATACGAAGAAAAGAAAAAAATCCTTTTAGATAAAATAAAATAATATTGTTTGTATTATGTTTATGGAGTAGTATCAAAGAGTTTAAGTTATACTCGTAGTATTGAAAATGAAAAAGATAGGGATTGTAGATACAACATTTGCTAGATATGACATGGCTAAGGAAGTAATTGATGAAATAAAAAAGAGAGCAACAAATATTAAAATAATTAGAAGAACAGTTCCAGGTATAAAAGATATACCAGTCATGTGTAAAAAGTTATTGGAAGAAGAGGGATGTGATATAGTAATTGCTTTGGGATATGTTGGTTCCAGTATGATTGATAAGTACAGCTATCTAGCTTATAGTATTGGTATACAACTCGTTCAAATATTAACGAACAAACATATAATAGATGTAACGGTTCATGAAGATGAAGCAAAAAATGAAAAGGAACTCCTTAATCTCTGTATAAATAGAGCAAGAGAACATGCGATAAATGCATTGAATTTAATTCTAAATCCGGATAAACTATCACGATTAGCTGGAACTGGACAAAGACAGGGAGAAAAAGATGTTGGTCCACTAAAAGAATAATTATACTTATAAAAGAAAAAATTTTTGAAATATATATTTATCTAAAAATTAACTCTTATCTATATAAGAAGCAGAAGTTTTATGTTGAGTTGCTAAGAATTTTTTCAATTCTTCTATATTTGTTATCTTGTACGGATTAATATTTTTAATTTCAGCAACTTTTAAAGATACGAGATCAAGTATTATTGTAAAGTAGATTAAGTTGTTGAGATAATTACCGTTACCATAGATTTCAACTATTTTTCCAACGGAATTTTTTCTAATTAAATTTTTAACGTAAGAGATACGAGTCATTATTTTTTCATCCTCGTCCTTACCAATTATAAACAGAAAATTTTCTCCTATATCATTGTAATACGTCTCTATTTCGTTATGATTCATTTCGGGTATAAGTTCGATCCTAGTAACGTGTTTAGCATTCTCGTTTAGTTGCGATTTAAATCTATAAGCAACGGGAAAGTATTTGTTATAACATATAATTGTTAGAGGTTTATCGTATATATTTTTAGATATTTTTAATATAATA
>JALTZH010000210.1:7636-9757 GCA_027051265.1 archaeon
AATATGTTCATTAACATTAATTTCTTTAAGAAAGCGTTCAATATCATTCAAAATTCTTTTATCAAGTAATGAAATTAGTGAAATTAATATATAAGGAAATGCAAATCTCGGTTGATATCCTTTAGGAAGTTTTATTGTATATATACCTTTTTCTTTACAAATCTTTTCCAATCTACCGTTGGAAGTTATTGAAACGATATCTAGGTTTCTTTTCAGAGCATCATTCAAACACGAGATCGTTTCCTCGGTATTTCCAGAGTATGAGATACATATACAGAGATAATTCCTGTCTATGAACTTTGGTAGCTTGAAGTCACGAACAACTACCACATTTTTTTCTTCAAAAATTTCTTTAACGTAATCTCCAGCAATTGCAGAGCCACCCATTCCACATATGGCTACGTTTCTATAATTTCGTTTTTCTTTTATATTTTTATAAATATCTATTGCATTTTGATATTTTTTAATTTCTTCCATAATAATAATTTCTAACGTTAATTTTTATTAAATCATAAAACAAGGAGGAGATGCTTATTAAAAGAGAGTTGAGTGAAGCAAGTTATGTTGAAAAATCTTCGAGAAAATCTACTTCTAGAAGTACGAATAAAATCAAAAATGCTAGAATTATAAAACTAAAACCTGTTGGTTATCCAATTAAGGATAATTCACGACCCCTTATAGTTGAAATTGTAGACGAAAAATTATTTGAAATATATGCGAAAGAACAATGGATTGGAAGTATTGTTGAAATAAACGATTATCTCTTCGATCAAAGATTAATACCTGATTATGCTTTTAGAGTTGTTTATACAGAACCAAAAGGTAGAGTGAAAATAACTGAGAATACCAGAATTTTAATAGAAAACGAGTATCCTCTTCCACCATATATAATAAGAGTTGAAGAAAAAATTTCATTCGAAGATATAATAGGTCAAGATGAAGCTAAGAGAAAATGTAAAATAGTTCTAGAATATTTGAAAAACCCTAAACGTTTCGGTGAATTTCCACCTAAAAATATTCTCTTTCATGGCCCACCAGGAACAGGTAAAACAAGTATGGCAAAAGCACTAGCTTCAAATGCAAACGTTACGATGTTAATGATAAGAGCAACAGATTTAATAGGAGAATATGTTGGAGATGCAGCAAGAAAAATTCATGAATTGTATAAAATTGCAAGAGCAAAAAAACCATGTATAATCTTTATAGATGAGTTCGATGCTATTGCTCTCGATAGAAGATTTCAAGCATTGAGAGGAGATGTTTCTGAAATAGTTAACGCAATCTTATCAGAAATGGATGGGCTTAGAAATGAGGATGGTATTGTAACAATAGCAGCAACGAATAACATCTCACTTCTTGATGTTGCAATAAGAAATAGATTTGAAATAGAAATAGAGTTTAAAATGCCAGATGAAAAAGAAAGATATAAAATTTTAAAACATTATTGTGATAAGTTACCATTAGAAGTTAAAGCTAACCTTTACGAACTTGCTAAACTTACGGAAGGACTATCTCCTAGAGAAATTAAGGAAAAAATTATTAAGGAGGCTTTTCATATAGCGATTTCAGAGAACTCTTCGTATATTAAGCAAGAGCATTTTATAAAAGCATTAAAACTTTTAAAAAGAGATATCAACAACGTTCATTATCTATACAGGTGATAATCTCTTGAATCATGTTTAAACATAAATATAAGATAATTTTTGATATAATTAATGAAAAGATAGGTAGTGTTTCTTTTAAAATATCAAGTTTCCTACTTATAATTTTTTTAGCGAGATATCTTTCTATTGAAGAATTCGGAATTTACAATGCTGTAATATCGTTTACAATGCTACTTACTTATTTCTTCTCACTAGGAGCACCTATTGCTGTAATTAGATACGTATCAAAAGATCCTAAAAGAACCTGGAGTTATATTAGCTTCTTTCTAAAAATATTAATTATATTATATACTTTAATAGTGTTAATAACGATATTTTTTTCCAGAGAAATTTCATCCTCGATAATAAAAAGACAAGATTTCACATACGCAATAATTCTTGCAGGATTATCCTCGTTTGTTGTTTCGATGTATAATACTTTGAGATCAGTTTTTATTGCTCACAAATATTTTAATAC
>JALTZH010000211.1 GCA_027051265.1 archaeon
ATATAATATCCCTAAAAACATCATGTAAACTATCGCCCATTTGCTTAATAACATGTAATCACCCACCAAATCCTATAACAAAAATATAATATCATGCACATTATAAAAACTCTCGCACAATGCTCCGTCACGGAATTTAATCTTTTCCTTATCTATTCTTCTAAACATTACTTCCTTTATTTCTTTATTAAATTTTTCTTTCTAAGAGAATATAGAAATATATAAGCTTGAAGAAGTTTAATAGTAAATTCCTAACTGTTTTATACACAACAGAAATCTTAAAAATATATTAAAATACATTTTTGATAATATTCCATGAACATTATTATAATCCGTTTCTTTTTAAATTTTTATTTGATAATATATTATCAAAATTAATAAAAGATATGATGCGACCGCCGGGATTTGAACCCGGGCCTTGGGTTTGGCAGACCCACGTCCTACCAGGCTAGACTACGGTCGCAGTAATTAAAGGAGGTTAGAGATGTGGGCTCGCCCGGATTTGAACCGGGGACCTCCACGTTGTAAGCGTGGCGTCCTACCAGGCTAGACCACGAGCCCTTATTATTTATTATTACATTAATAATTTTTAAAATTAACCATGATAATAATCACTTCTTAAAGAAGAGTATTTTTAAATCTTTTTTTATGATTAAACAGTTAATAGAAGAATTGAGGAAGGAATTGATAAAAACAAGCAGCGATATGGAAGCTAAAGATATCATAGAGAGAGTTAAGGCTAGATATGCTAAGAGGTATGGACTAAAAAAACTTCCATCGAATTCCTTATTATTAAGATACGTAAACGATGAAACTTTAAAAAAATATCTAAGGAGAAAAAATGTCAGAACAATTTCAGGTGTTGCTGTAGTTGCTTTAATGGCAAAACCTTTTGAATGTCCAGGAAGATGTATTTATTGTCCTAGAGGTGAAGATTCGCCACAAAGTTATACCGGATTAGAACCTGCTACGTTAAGGGCAAAAAGGTTGAATTATGATCCGTATGAACAAGTATACGATAGATTATCTGCATTAAATGCTATAGGTCATAGCGTTGAAAAGGTTGAGATAATAATAATGGGAGGAACATTTTTAGCAACACCTTTAGATTATCAGAGAGATTTTGTTGCAAGAATTTATAAAGCATTAAACGATTATGGTAAAGGAATTCATAACAACGTAAGCGTTCGATTGGAAGATGCTATAAGAGAAAACGAAACATCCAAGGTTAGGTGTGTTGGATTAACAATAGAAACAAGACCAGATTTTTCTAAAGAGAAACATGTTGATCTGATGCTAGATTATGGTACAACAAGAGTTGAACTCGGTGTACAAACTTTAGACGATAAGGTTTATAAAATAGTGAAACGAGGACATACAATAAGAGATGTAATAGAAGCAACAAGGATATTAAAGGATTCAGGTTTAAAAGTATGCTATCATATGATGCCTGGATTGTTTAAGGATATAGATGAGGATATAGAAATGTTTAAAGAATTGTTCGAAAATCCTGATTTCAGACCAGATATGTTAAAGATATATCCAACATTAGTACTTAAAGGAACAGAGCTTTATAATTATTGGAAGGAAGGAAAGTTTAAAGCATATACGGATGAAGAGGCGTTGGAATTGATCGTTAAGATAAAAAAACTTATACCTAAATATGTAAGAATAATGAGAATACAGAGAGATATTCCTAGTCAGTTAATCGTATCAGGCCCTAGAAAAAGTAATTTAGGAGAGCTCGTTTATAATAAGTTGAAAGAAAATGGTTTTAGATGTAAGTGTATTAGATGTAGAGAAATTGGACATCTCATGTATAAGGAAAATTATAAGATATCGGAAAATGATATACGTATTGATGTAATGGAATATGAAGCTTCGAATGGAACGGAATTCTTCTTGGAAGTAACCGACGGATATGCGTTGATCGCCTATTTAAGATTAAGATTTCCATCAGATGCTGCTCATAGAAAAGAGATAGATTCAAAAACTGCAATTGTTAGAGAACTTAAAGTTGTTGGTGAATCTCTACCTATAGGAAAACGATACACAAATGCCTTTCAACATAAAGGTTTTGGTAGAATGTTGATGAAAAAGGCCGAAGAAATCGCAAGAGATAATGGTTATAAGAAAATATTGGTTACCAGCGCAATTGGAACAAGAGAGTATTACAGAAAACTGGGCTACAAAAGAATTGGTTTCTATATGGGTAAAATCTTGGAATAGATTATTTATGAATGTTTTAATCGTTGGAAATTATATAAGACAGATGGTTGAATCCGCTTACAAATGTGGTTATAACGTATATTCTATAAGTTATTTTAATGATATAGATCTTTACAAATATTCTAATGTTAATATATCTTATTTAAAAAATATAATTGAAACAAAAAGTTTGAGAGAAAAAAATTCAACGGTTAAAAGTTTTTTCAGAGATGCTATTGAAAAGATCTTATCAAATTATAGAGTAGATTTCGTTGTACCAAAAATTAACGAGGAATACATAGAGAAAATTTGCAACATGTATGGAGTTAAAGTTGTGGGAAACGATTTTAAGAAACTGAATTTATTAAAGGATAAAGTTTATGTTTATAAAATCTGTGAGGAATTAAACATTCCTATACCAGATTATATTGTAGCAAAAGGAGAAGATAAAGCGTATGAATTCGTTAGAGAACATGGTGACGTTATAATAAAACCAAGGGATGGATCCGGTGGATACGATGTGTTTAGGATAAAAGATATAAAAAAATTAGATAAGAGTAAATTAACGAACGATTATCTTCTTCAAGAATATATCAATGGAGAATCCCTAAGTATAAATATTTATAGTAATGGTAGAGATTTAAAACTTCTTTTCGTTTCAAAACAACTTGTTGGTTTGAAAGAATTTGGTGCTGAAGAATTTAAGTATTGTGGAAATATAGGATTTTATTACACTAAAAGAATTAAGGAAGCATTCAATGCTTTTAAGAAATTGATCGAATATTTTGAATTAAAAGGAATAATGGGTGGAGATTTTATTTTAAGCAAAGGTAAAATATATCTGGTTGATTTTAATCCTAGAATACAATCCAGTTTTGAATGTATGGAACATTGCTATAGAAAACCGTTCTTTAAGTATTATTTAAACGCTTTTGATGGAAGAGATATTGATAAAATGTATTTAAGAAGATCATGTGCTAAAATAATATTATATGCAAAAGACGATTGTAAAATATTGAAAGATTATTCTGGATATGCTAAAGATGTCCCGTTTAAAAACACTCTCGTGTTAAAAGGTGAACCAATGTTAACGTTGATAAAATCCGGAAGAAATAGTTTTACATGTTATAACAAGATTAAGAAATTAAGTAGAAAAATATATCTTTCTATTTGAAAAATTAAAATCATGGTATTAATCTTTCTATCGGTACAACAAGAATATCTTTGGCACCTATTTTTTTTGCTTTTATTATAACATCATAAACGTCTTTTTCATCAACAACAGCATGAACGGCATACATAGGTTTATCACTCAACACCTTAGCTACGGTTGGACCAGCTAATCCTGGCATAATAGTTTTTATTTCATCTAAAATTTCTTCTGGAACATTCATCATAACCAGTTTTTTATTTGTAGCATTTATAACTCCTTTTAAAAGCATAACTATTTCTTCTATTATATTTTTTTTAGTTTCTAAAGAATTCGTATTAGCTATAAGACATGCTTCCGTTTCAAGGATTTCTTCAACTATTTTCAAATTGTTCATTCTCAAAGTATTACCGGTTGTAACTAAATCAACAATTAGATCAGAAACTCCTATTAGAGGCATTATCTCCGTAGCTCCACTTACACTTATAATTTCAACGTCTATACCTTTTTTTTCAAAGAATTTTTTAGTAATATTCGGAAATTCCGTAGCTATTCTTATCCTTTTTTTTCTTTCATAAATATCTTTGATGTTATCACCTTCTTTACATGCAACAACAAGCTTTGCTTTACCATAGTTGAGTTTAAGTAATACTTTAACGTTTAATCCACTTTCGATTACGATATCATATCCTGTTATACCTATGTCTGCAGATCCGCTGTAAACGATTTCTGGAATATCCTTTGCTCTTACGAATATAACCTTTATATCTTTATAGGAAGACTCTGTAAATAATTTTCTTGGTTCGATGTTTATATTTATACCTGACTTTGAAAGTAAGTTTATAGTAGGTTCAAACAATCTTCCTTTGTTAGGAATTGCAATCGTTATCATATTATTTTATGTTCAGTAAATTTTTTGCCTCATTTATTAAATTGTTCAATTCTTTAACGTAATCAATATTAAACGAAAAAATATCAACAGTGATATCCTTTCCATATTCTGTTTCTTTACATCTACCTATCACGATTATCTCTTTCCCTATTAATTCCTGTTTTTTCTCTTCGATAATTTCGTCTATATTTTCAGATTCAAGTAATTCTTCAAGTGGAACGTTTAACAAATCTTCAGCAACTCTATTGAAAAATACCAATCTAGCAACTTCGGTAGAATCATCCAGTAAAACATTGATTAGGAATAGATTTTTTTCTGGGATTCTTTTATAATTTCTTACATCAACTATTATTCCTTTTACTTCCGCAATTTCTCCATCTTTTAGTTCGATGATGTTTTTTCTAAGGTTCTTCTCCTTAATTTCGATATCTTTTTCATATGGTATCAGTTTACCTAACTTTCCTAATACCAATTCTTTTTCTCCGAATCTTTCTCTCACATATGCATTGATAATTTTAATCGTTTCTCCTTCTCTTAATTTTTTAAGAACTTCGACGTTTTCATCCCATAGGCTTAGTCTTATCTTTCCAGTATCATCGGCTATTATAACGTTTGCAACTTTAGTAACGCTACCATCCACCCTTTGTACTTCTCTAATAGGTAATATTTTTAAAATTTTTGCTATTAACGTTACGTTAAACATGTTTGAAGACAGTTGTGAAATCTTAACATTTTCTCCAACTGGGATATTAATATCAATACCTTCTGGATTAATCTTTATGATTGTGCTATTGGTAACATGAAGTTCTACATCTCCGAATTTATTTTCTTTAACTGCAGCGTTTATTAATTTTATTATATCACCTTCTTTTATATTTTCGCTTTCAATATACTTTTCAACATCTTTGTTCCAAAATACCAATCGTATTCTTCCTGTATTATCGGCAAGTATTAGTGAGCAAACCTTCCCACTACCACTTTTCCTTTCAAAGATTTTAGGTTGAAATATTTTTAAAACTTTACCAACGACGTTCACATAACTTCTATCGGATGTAATTTCTCCAATTTTAACATCTTTTGATCGTTCTGAGACAAATAAATTTATACCAAGCTCATTTGCAATAAGATATAAAGCACCTTCATCGGTTAAGAATTTAAATTTCCGTTTCTTTTCTTCTATTAACTTATAGACATCTTCCCTACTTATATTACATCTTTCAATTATTATGTTAATCAAATCTTCAATATTCATATTTCTAACTTTTCTTTATTAACACCAGCTTCATCTATAACCTTTTTGGATACATAGATTGGTGCATTTGTTCTTAAAGCTAATGCTATGCTATCACTAGGTCTTGCATCAAACTCATACTCATCTTTATCCTTTTTTAATATTAATCTAGCATAGAAAACACCTTCGTGTAAGTCATCTATAACTATCTTTTCAACCTTAATATCTAATCCGTTTAATATATTTATTAGGAGATCATGTGTTAATGGTCTTGGATATTGCATTTTTTCTAGTGCTAATTGTATAGAAAACGCTTCAGCTGTTCCTATATATATAGGGAGAACTTTTTCGCCACAATCCAGAAATACTACCGGAGACATTCCTTCCTTTGTATTTGTAACGTAAACTCCTAAGACTTTTGCAGATATGAAATTCTTTTCATCCATAATAAAATTAAAAAGGATTTTTAAATAATTTTTATTTCTTTTAATATTTTTAATAAGATATGATATATTCATTAACATTTATAAAAATGAGAAAAAATCTTGATAGGTTATGGATTAAGAAATAAAAGTTTTAAAATATAACATCATTTATTTAATTTTATGAAATTCTTCATCGAAATATTGCTGATAGTATTGGCGCTAACTATTTTTGTGAATTATGTCTATTATAAAATATACTCGAGACCTGAAGTTAAGGTTCTTAAGGAGAAATTAAAAAAACTCCAAGATAAATTTAATGAAGCAAAATCTAGAAATAATACCAAAGAAATGTCAAAGATTATGAGAGAGATGTCAGAAATTAACAAAAAAATGCTCAAATATATGCTTGTCGCAAGTCTTTATACAATTTTTCCTATATTTTTAGCATTCTTTTACATTTCATCCAAAGCATATGCATTAAAGTTAACAAAAGTCGTAAAGTTACCGTTTTATATCTTTTTCATAGATTCGTTGGGATGGCTTGGATGGTATATATTTTGCTTTTTCACGCTATCAATCCTTACTAAAAGAATATTTAAATTGGAATATTAAAAATAACTTTATTTATTATGGTTGAAACAATATGGGTTGAAAAATATAGACCAAAAAAACTCGATGAAATATTAGGTCAAGAAGAAATAGTTGCTCGACTCAAAAGTTATGTTTCTACCGGATCAGTACCAAATTTATTGTTCGCTGGCCCACCTGGTACTGGAAAAACAACCGCTGCTTTAGCTTTGGCTAGAGAATTATATAAAGAACATTGGAGACAAAATTTTCTTGAATTAAATGCATCGGTTTCAAAAGCAACAGAGATAAAAGTAAAGATTGATGGAAGAGAAAAGACTTTAACGTTTGAAGAACTCTATGAGTTATATTCAGATAGAGGAAAAATTAAAAGATTTGATTCTTCTTCCGAGTATTTGAAAGTTACAGATTTGGAAACGATGTCTATTGATTTAAATTATAAGATTCGATGGTCTAAAGTTTCATGTATAATAAGGCATCATGCTAAAAAAGTACTGGAAATTGAACTTGAAAATGGATCAAAACTAGAATTGACTGGAAACCATTCGGTTATGATTTTAAACGATAACAAATTGATAACAATTGATGCGAAAGATTTACGTGCAGGAAATTATCTTTTGACCTCTTCGAAAAAATATAAAAAAGCTCTTGGAGATTTAAAATTTATAAGAATAGAATCTATAAGAGAAAAAAATTATAACGATTATGTATACGATCTCTCAGTTCCTAATAACGAGATGTTTTTTGCTGGAGAAGTTCCGATATTGTTACATAACTCTGATGAAAGAGGTATAGATGTTGTTAGAAGTAGAATAAAGGATTTTGCAAGAACATTACCCATCGGTGATCATTCGCATAAAATCGTATTTTTAGATGAAGCTGATGCTATGACAAAAGATGCTCAACAGGCATTGAGAAGAATAATGGAAATGTTTGCTTCAACATGTAGATTTATACTTAGTTGTTTAAGTAAGAATTCTAAAATATATACAAGTGATGAGCGTGAAATTTCTATTAAAGATATATTTGATAAAAATTTGAGAATAAAAATATTAAATGGAAACATTGAAAGAGATGAAATCGTTGCTGCGTTGAAGTATGAAACCTCTTTACATCCAGTTTATAGATTGACACTTGAAAGTGGAAGAGTTATTGAAGCAACTGGTGATCATAGATTCCTTACAAAAAACGGTTGGAAAACAGTATACGAACTAAGCAAAGGTGATAAAATCCTTGTCTATCCTACTTTAGAAGGTTTAAATTTTGAAAGAGATGAGAGAAGAATATTCAACGAAAGAGATCTTCAAAACTTCCTTTCTAAATTTAAGAATAATTCTAGTAAAAATATAGAAAAAATATATGAGAAAATTGCAAGGAAGTTTAGATTTAATTATTCCGATGAAAAAGCTGGAATATTGGCTAGAATCATTGGTTTAATATTTGGTTCCGGTTATTTAACGAAAAATGATACGAAAATTGTTATAAACATCGACAATAAAAGATTATCGGATATAATTAATGACTTAAAAAGTTTAGATATTAATTCTTTAACGATCAACGACAAGCATTTATATGTTAAAGACACCGAATTTTATTATTTCCTATTATTTCTTGGAGTTCCTAAAGGTAATCAAATAGAGAGGGATTATAATATAATACCATTTATAGAAAATGGGAACCTATTTATTAAAAGAGAATTTCTTCGAGGATTGTTCGCTTGTGCAACGTATCCAAAACCTCGTAGAAATGGAGACTTTAGTGGAATTGAACTATCTCTAGAAGGAAATAAAATGGAAAATCTCGTTGAGTTTCTTAAACGGATATCTCTAATTCTTAAAGAGTTTGGTGTAGAATCATATGTTGATAAATTTAGACTAAAAATAAAAGAAGATACTGAGAATTATATGAGATTTCTTAGTAGAGTAGGATATGCATATAGAGATAACTTTTGGAGATTTGTTGGAGAATATATTAGAACAAAAACTTATTTGAGAAAGCTTGCAGAAGTATCTAACGTAAATGTTTCAGACGGATATCAAAATACATTTGCTTTGAAAATGTTATGTAAAAGAAGTTTTATCACTTTTAATGAATATGTAAGAAATAGGGTTGTTGATAACAAATATATTGAAGAAGAAATTATTAAAAAGGAATATTTAGGATATATAACCGTATATGATATAACGTGCCTAAACCATCCAAGCTTTATAGCCAACGGATTAATCTCCCACAACTGCAACTATTCTAGCAAAATTATAGAACCAATACAGTCAAGATGTGTTATATTTAGATTCAAACCGCTATCCGATGAACATATTAGGAAAAGAATATTATACATTGCACAGCAGGAGAATTTAAAATTAACGGAAGATGCTATTAAAGCAATATTATACATAGCAGAGGGAGATATGAGAAAAGCAATCAACGTTCTTCAAGCAGCTTCAGCATACGGTAGAGAAATAGATGGCGATATCATATATAAGATAACATCACGTGCAAGACCAGAACTTCTGAGAGAAATTATAGTACTTGCACTAAATGGTCAATTTATCAAGGCAAGAGAAAAACTTAGAGAAGTCATGATAACCTATGGTATGAGTGGAGAAGATGTTATAACTCAACTTCATAGAGAGACATTTGCACTAAAGATTCCTGAAAGAGCTAAGATCGAACTGGTAAATATAATAGGAGAATTTGATTTCAGGATAAGAGAAGGTAGTAATGAGTTAATACAACTCGAAGCGTTGTTAGCGTTTTTAACAAAATTCGGTGAAGATGTTAGGAAAGGTAAATATGGAAAAATATAAGTTTTTAACAATTTTTATTTTGGTTTTTTAATACAAAACGAACATTCTGTTCCTTTATTTTTTTCACTCTTTATATGAAGTTTTGAATCATGAATATCCAATATCCTCTTAACTATAGCCAGACCTATACCTAAACCTTTTGGTTTATAATGTAAAGAACCGCTAAATTGGAAGAAAGGCTCAAAAATATTTTTTATGATTTCTTCAGAAATTCCAACACCTGTATCTTTTATTGTTATTTCTATAGAATCGTTAATACTACGAGAGGAAATTACTATTTCACCACCAATTCTATTAAATTTAATAGCATTTTCTAACAATTCTTTAATTGCAATTTTTAATAAATTTTTTGATGCAAAGATTTTATGTTCATCATCTATAAGAAGTATTACTTTTAAATTTTTTTCTTCAATTTTATTTTTAAATTCATTAATTATATCTTTAATG
>JALTZH010000212.1 GCA_027051265.1 archaeon
GTTTTTTTTTTTTTTTTTTTGGTGAATGGCCTTTGCAACAATCTTTTTTCTGCTGTCGCTCTCGCCCAGTTTTAAAAAGTTAACATTTTATTTTTTTAATGGCTCGAATGCACTGTAAGTTATGTAATGAAGAAAAATTAATATCAAAAGAACTTGGAATTTGTTTAGATTGTATAAGAAATAAACCTGACGAATCCATTGCATATATAAAGAGTGTTCACAAAAGAGCTAGAGAAGAATTTGGATTAACACCTGAACCACCAAGGGATAAAGGTGGTATAAAATGTAACATTTGCGTAAATGAATGTATCATCGGAAAAAATAAGATCGGATTTTGTGGTTTAAGAAAAAATGAAAATGGGAGGCTTATATTTTTAGCTGGAGATGAAAAGAACGGGTTGCTGGAGTATTATTTTGATCCCTTACCAACCAATTGTGTTGCAGACTTTTGTTGTGCAGCTAATGGAATAGGATATCCAAAGTATTCTTATAGAAAAGGAATCGAATACGGATATAAAAATCTTGCTGTATTTTATGGAGCCTGTAGTTTTAACTGTTTATTCTGTCAAAATTGGCAATTCAAATACCTAACAAAGAAATTAAAACCTAAGATCTCAGCAAAGGATTTAGCTAGAGTTGCTACTAGAAAGGATGTTGCATGTATATGCTATTTCGGTGGTGATCCATCACCACAGATAATACATGCGATAAAAACGAGTGAATATGCATTAGAAATGAACAAGAATCGCATCCTTCGGATATGTTTTGAAACGAATGGTACGATGAACACCAACATACTAAAAAAGGTTATAGATTTATCACTAAAATCTGGAGGAACAATAAAATTCGATCTAAAAGCATTTGATGAAGTGTTAAACATAGCATTGACGGGTGTTACAAACAAACAAACGTTGAGAAACTTTGAAATAGTTGCAGAATATTTTAATGAAAGAAAGGAAGTTCCTCTATTAGTTGCATCAACGCTTCTTGTACCTGGATATATTGATGAGATTGAAGTTGAAAAAATTGCAAAATTCATATCCGATTTAAATCCGGATATACCTTATAGATTGTTAGCATTTCATCCAGAATTTTACATGTATGATTTGCCAACCACTTCAAGAAAACTTGCGGAAAGATGTTATAAAATTGCTAAAAAATATTTAAAGAATGTAACTCTTGGAAATGTGTTTTTACTTTCTTAGATTTCAGGAATTGCTCTTTCAACGTATTCAGTAAACGCCTCCTCTATATATAATGCCTTCTCAAGTAATAAATCAGCAACATAAAAGCTCGATGCTGAGATTAAATTAAGTATTGGAAAATATAGCAGAGCTATTAATTTATTACCACCATCTATAATTTTTATAGACAGAGATGAAATGAAATTATGTATCAATATTATTGAAAATAGTATTAAATTTGCTTTTTTAATACTTTCGGGACTTATAACATGTAATATTTCTTTAAAAACATCTGAAGCTTCTCTTGCAATGTTTCCAAGTAATCCACTAACATATACTGATACTAAAAACGACAACGCTATAGCAAATGATATGGCTGCTGATACACCAAGTATAACACCTAGATATGTTTTAACATGTTGAAACTTCGTTTTTCTAAGATCAAGTATCTTTCTAAACGTCTTTGCTATAGATTCTCCGGTAAATTTCGGATCTCCTCCAAGTTCATAAGCTTCACTAAACATAGAGGAAAACGTTTTTATGAGGAAACTACATGTTTCTTTTCCGAAAACCATCCATGACAGTTTGAGTGAAATTCTCGTATATACTCTTTTGAACAATCTCCTTATATTTTCCGTAAGAAGACCGAAGTTTTGTGTCTGTAAAAATTTAAGCGATTCTACCAATCCTCCTCCTCTTGTAGCAAGAGATGTACCTAAAGAAGATATAAATTGAGGAAAGTATTCATCTCTACTTATGATTTTTCTTTCTTCTCTGAATATTTTGTATCCGAT
>JALTZH010000213.1 GCA_027051265.1 archaeon
ATGATATCTTTTTGATATCATTATTAAATTTATGACAAAGCAAATATTTTAATGTACGCTTTAAACAAGTAAATCTCAAATTATTATAATATTTATTATGAAAGATATCTAAAAATGCTATCGATGAAATTTTATCGAAAATATTTTAAGAAGAGGTGTTATACCTTATGTCAGAAAAAAATGAAGTAAATAGGATAATAAAAATAATTTTAGATAACCGGAATAAAATTATAAAATTCGGTGCTAAAAAACTCTGGATTTTTGGTTCTTATGTTAGAGGCGAGCAGAAGGAATGTAGCGATATAGACATTTTGGTAGAATTCGAGAAAGGAAAGAAAACCTTTGATAATTACATGGATTTAAAATTCTTTCTTGAAGAAATTTTAGGTAGAGAGGTTGATTTAATCACGGTTGAAGCTCTAAAGCCAAGAATTAAAAGTCATGTCTGGAAGGAGGTTATTCCTGTTGAGGGATTATAGACTATATCTAGAAGATATTCTTGAAGCCATTAATAGAATTGAAGAATATACCAGAAGCTTGTCGTTTGAAGAATTTGCTAAAAATAATCTCGTAATAGATGCTGTTGTTAGAAACTTAGAAATAATTGGAGAGGCTTGCAGATCATTACCAGAAGAAATACGGCAAAAGAATCCGGATATAGAGTGGAGAAAAATCATTGGTTTAAGAAATATTCTCATACATCAATATTTTGGAATTGATATAGATATTTTATGGGATATAGTTAAGAAAAAGCTCCCAGACTTGAAATTAAAAATTAAGAGAATTTTAGCTGAAAGTAAATAGTAATGGAATTTTACAGATGAATAAAGTTTAAGGAGATTTAAAAGTTTGGAATAAAAACTCCAGAAGATTAGGAAGTTGAAAATTACAAATCTTTTATTACTATGGCTATCGAATCCAAAATCTGAGATAATAACCTATCCTTCAACATCTTTTTTCATACTAATTAAGAAATTCTAGAAGATTATAGGAAACGTTGTTTGTATTAATGATACGACAGGAAATAAAGCGAATATTTTTAATAAATTTCGTTCTTAAGATAAGATAAAACTTTTAAATTTGACTCTTATAACTTTTTTGGTTGGTAGTTGAAAATAAGGATTCTATATTTTTCTAGAGCCTTTCGAGGCTCTAAGATGTAAAGGTGCGTCGAGATAGTAGTGGATGCGGGGTTCAGGACTGGTGGAAATTCATAAAAATACGTGGAAATTCCACCAGTCCTTTGGGCGTCATCGACCTCAACTCCCCTTTCATTGGGGAGCAAGTCATTGGTCTTTGCCCCGATCCGGGCAACCCCGCCCAGAGCCCGTGATGTACCTTCCACCGAGGGATCATTTTAATGATCACCACACGGTAGAAGGTGCTTGGGCTCTGGGGAAATCCCTTCATTTTGAGGTATTTAGGCATCACCTGTCCCCTTGGGTCTTTAGATATATACCCGCACTGGGGGCAGGGTCATTATGTTTTTCTTGTCAATAATCCATGTAATTTTTAACATTATTAAAAAATTTTTAAAATCTTTGATGCTTTTTCTGCATTTCTCTACATTTTTCTATCTAAATCTAAACTGCTTGCAACGGCTCTTTTCCCGACATAGTTACACCATAATACGAAACTTCAAGTCATAAATAAATATTATATTTTATGGATAAATTTTATCTCAAACATATATTTGTTGTAATTTTGGGTAGATATTTTAATCCTGAAGCAATAGAGCATTTACTTGATAAATATAATATAAAAAAAGAGGATATCATTTCAAAGCTTTTATTACCTGATTTATCAGTATTTGATTGTAAAAATATTAGAATAATAGCGGAGGTTAATAGAATTGAAGTATTTGTTAAAAATATTGATGCTTATAAAAATGTATCTAATATTATTAAGGATGTTATCGAAATATATAGAAGTTGTAAATTTAATGCAATAGGTTACA
>JALTZH010000214.1 GCA_027051265.1 archaeon
ATGTTTAGGAGGATATTTCGTAAAAATGCCAAGAAACTCCTCATCGGAAAGTTTGCTCACAAAATCGTATAACAGTTTAAATTCCATTCTTATTAATTCCTCATAATTTATATGCTCATATTTTTCTTCCAAGTCTTTGAATTCTTTAAATCCGAAATCAATACCAATTTTACTTAAACATATTTCATCATCGGACCAGCACTTAAAATAATACGTTCTTGTTAAAAGAGCAATTCTTTCAAGATTTTTCCAATCAAAATCCTCGAGATTCATGTTTCATCTCCTCATTATTTTTCTTAATTCTAATTTACTTTTGCATATATAATTAATTGCATAAGATTTAAGTATGTTTAAATTTTTTATAACAACCTCTTCAGAATTGTATAAATTTTAATATTAATTTTTTGAACTTTTTACTCAACTCCTTTTTATATAGAGCTAATAAGCATGAGTTCCCGATCCTCAGGGTCGGGAATGAGATAGGCCCAAAGCGTTTAAACTAATATTGAGAGTAGACGGGTTTTGATATTTTAAAAGATTAAACTTTATGATTGTAAAAGGGGTTTATAAAAACGGCAATAAAAAAGGAAACGAAGAATACGGGTTTGGAAAAGTATGTAACATATTCAAGGATATGGATTAGGATTGGATTAAATTTTTTCCTTCAGGAGATTTATTATATCGCTTTTTATTGAAGAGATTTCTCTTCTCAAAAATTTTATCTCTTCCTCTATACTTTCGAATCTCTTATCAACCTGCTCGAACCTTTTTTCGACATAACTTCTAAGCTCTCTTATTTCTTCATAAACATGCTCGAACCTCTTATCGACATAATTTTTGAGGTCATCAATTTTTTTATCGACTTCGTTGAATCTTCTGTTGGTATCGTTTTTGAAATCCTCCAAGGTTTTAGCGATAGATTCCTGTTCTTTTCTCATCTGACTAATTACCAGGAGCAAAACTTCGGCATCGCTTAGTTTCTTTCCCTCCCTGATTTTATTAACTATTCTTTCAAATGCTTCTTTTACTACAGTATCGATAAGCGTCGAAATTACTTCCATATTAAATCGATTTTTAATAACCTCGGGAAACGTTTTTAAAATCCTATTAAAAACGTCATGAAGTTTTATCCATTTCCTTCTTATCCTCATTTCTTAAACTTAAGACGGAGGAAATTTTAAAAATATATGATTCTCGTAACAGGTGGTGCTGGTTATATAGGGTCGCACGTATGTAAGAAATTGTATGAAAAAGGTTACGAATTCATAGTTTTGGATAATTTAAGCAAGGGTTGTAAAGAATTTGTAAGATGGAGCGATCTTATTATTGGAGATGTTGGAGATGAAAATCTTTTGGATAAGATTTTTTCAAAGTATAAAATCGAAGCCGTTATACATTTCGCAGCATTCATAGGTGTTGAGGAAAGCGTTAAGGATCCGAGGAAATATTACGAGAACAATTTTTGCAAAACGTTGACATTGCTTAAAAAAATGGTTGAGCATCGTATCAAATACTTCATATTCTCTTCAAGCGTAGCGGTTTATGGAAATCCGAGATATATACCTGTAGATGAGGAGACTGTCCAAAGAGTTCTGACACCATGCTGAATTTTCGGCATAATCGACAGAAAGAGCAAAATGGCAAAGAAAGCTTTATAAAAAGAATCAGTAATATTATTTATTATAGACAGTAATGTCAGGAAGAAGCAAAATGGAGATAGAGCAAGAGATAGGAGGGTGAAGACGCGGTGAGGAGGCGGATAGAGAAGACGATAGTACTAAAGCTGAAGCCCTTGGGAAACGGGGACGAGAAGATGTTCTACACTCTCCTAGAGGCATACAACTCGATGCTCATGGAAGCGACGAGAATTGTCGTCTTGGAAGACATAAGAAGTAGGAAGAAAGCCCACAAGAGGATCTACCCGATAC
>JALTZH010000215.1 GCA_027051265.1 archaeon
CGTGAATCTTTAATGTTTGAGAAGATTGTTGCAAGTATTATATAGGTACCTTTTCTTTTTGCTTCATTTATCAACGTGTTAAATTTATCCTCTGGAAAATATAAGTCTAGGATTAGAATATCATAATATTTCTCCTTTATAAGTTTAATCGCATCTTCAATATTATTTGTACCTTCACATGTTATCTTTTCATTAAAAAGTATATCAGACATTATATCAATGTAATCTTCATCTTTATCTAATATTAATGCTTTCATAAATAACTTTATTATTACATACGGAAATATTTTGTATATAATATTGCATATAATTATGTAGATCTTCCTTTTACTATCAACCCTTTTTTGTGACAATCTTTTTCTTATATAATTAGATAGAATGCTGTTCTCTTCTTAAGGTAGCTAATTACTATTTAATGTTGATGAAGCTACCTTGAGAAGTTCTCCCGTTCTATCCTCCTCTATCAGGAGGTCTTCATCGGAGATGCATTCAGGAGGAACGATTCGATGCTGCTTTAGATTTAAGTAATATTTTTAATTAAATAATAAAAACCTCTTATCTCTACCCGATATGTGAGTATAATCTAAACCTGAATGAGTAGAGGTTACTATAAATGTGATAAATGTAATCTAATCTTCGATAGTGATATCGTTGCTACCTTTAACCTCTCTAAGTTAGAATGTGGTATGCCATCTTAAATAATAACGATAGGTTTCTTATATTTAGGATGTAATATTATATTACATTGTATATCATAAATCTTTCTGATATTTTTCTCGTTTATTACTTCTTCAGGTTTTCCTAACGTATAAATTTTTCCATCTTTCATTAATATAACATAGTCGCTATATATTGAAGCAATATTTATCTCATGTGTTGTAAATATTACAAGGCAATTTTTAGATATTTCTTTAAGAAAATTCATGACAAATATTTTGTTTTTTATATCTAAATTTGATGTTGGTTCATCTAATAGAATTATTTTGGAATCATGAATTAATGACTTGACAATCAAAACTTTTTGTCTTTCGCCGCTACTTAATTGATATATCTTTCTATTTAAAAATCTTTCAACCGAAAACTCTCTCGCATATTTGTATAATTTATCGTCTTTAAGATTAAGTTCTAAAAAATTTTTATGAGGGTATCTTCCAAAGGATAAAAAGTCTTCAACCGTTATTTCGACGTTAGGGTTAAAATCTTGTGGTACATATGATTCCAATTTAGCTATCTCTTTCTCTTTCAAATTTTTTAGATCCTTATTTAATATTTTAATCTCTCCAGAATATTTTAGGAGTTTTAGCATGCATTTTAACAACGTTGTTTTTCCAGAACCATTTGGGCCAAGAATTGATACCATACCCTTAAAATTTAACTTTAAAAATATATTTTTTAAAATCATGTTTTCTCCAAGTTTTACATTCAATTTTTTTATCGATATCATTGTTTATACACCTTCTTTCTTTTTATTAACAAATGAATAAATATGGGGATTCCTAAGATTGAAGTTATTATACTTATAGGTAATTCGCTCTTAAAAAATAACCTTATAAAAATATCTGATGACAATAATATATTTGATCCAATTAATGCAGAAGTTGGCAATAAGTATAAATAATTTTCCCCAACTATAATTCTTGCAATATGTGGAGATATTAAACCTATAAAACTAATAATGCCACAAAGTGATACCGTAAGAGCAGTTATAAAAGATGTAAGGATGAGTAATAATGATTTTATAAGAAGAACACGTACACCGGTAGTTTTTGCATAATCTTCACCAAAAAGCATTATATTGATTTCTTTTGAAAAAAATACTATAACAACACCAATAGGAATTATCGTTAAAGCTAAGATTATATCTTTTGATGAAATATAACCCAATGTTCCCAT
>JALTZH010000216.1 GCA_027051265.1 archaeon
ATATATTGATATCAAATTCCTTAGAGATTCCAATTATCTTCGTTAAATATTCATAATAATTTATATCTCGAAGTAAATGATGATCAATGATAACATCTTTAACATTTGTTCTATAAAATATATCCTTAAAATTTTTATAACTTTTTTCTAAATCTTTTCTAGAAAATTTATATCCTAAAAGATATGTTGGTGGGCCGCTCGTTATTATAATATCGGGATTTAGCCTTAGTATTTCTTCTTTTGTTTTATTATGAATCACTCCCTGTGTATCGGATGCGAAGAGTATTCTTTTATCTAATTTCAATAAAACCATGGTTATATAACCCAATCTATCGCTACTTCCATGTGGACAAGGTTGGGAAAATTCTATTACATCATAATCATGCCCATCTGCAAACTTAACATCTCCTTTATTTTTAACTATTGATAGAAAAACCTTCGCTCTTCTTTTCTGTGATTGATTTATAAATTTCGTTGGATGTTTACAATAAATCGTTTTCTCATAAAAAACCTTCTCATAAAATTCAACATCATCATAATGTGGGTGATGATCAAAGTGATAATGCGTTACTATAACTATATCGGAATTTTCACATACACTTATTATTCTTAATCTACCGTTTGTTAGTTCATTCAATTCTTTATCTGACGGCGGTAGTCCATATCTTTTTGGTGCTATTGCAATTCCTGGATCTATTGAAATTTTTAAACGTTTATAATCAACGTACGTAGCCATGCTTCTCACTGAAAATGAATCATAAGCTAAAAAATATAATTTACATCTACCAGTATTTAAATTTTTAACTTTAAATTCTTCAAAAATCATGACTATACAGCAAAACTTTCAGTTCTCTGTAATATTTCTTTCTTTCTTTTACTATCAACTAATACGTTACTCAAAGCTTCTAATAAATTTTTTACAGGAATTACTTCCAGTTTCTTTTTCAATTCTGCAAATACATCTTTAATATTTCCTTCTGGTATTATAACTCTTCTTATTCCTGCTTTTAAAGCAGCTTCGAGTTTTAAATTTATACCACCTACAGGTAAAACTTCTCCTCTTATAGATAAACTTCCTGTCATTGCGGTATCTTGTCTTATCGGAATATTTTCCAATGCTGAAATCACTGCTGTTGCAATAGCAATACTTGCTGAATCTCCTTCAACTCCTTCATATGTCTGTAAAAATTGGACGTGAATGTCATAATTTGAGATATCTTTACCCGTGAATTTTTTTATAAGAGCTGATACATTTAACACAGATTCTTTAGCTATCTCTCCAAGTTTTCCTGTGGCTATAATCTTACCCTCGTTTTTACTTTGTGCAGGTACAACTTCTGCAACGATTGGTAATACGATACCCGTATAGTTATCTACAACTGCTAATCCATTAACCCTACCAACTTCTTCTCCAGATGTTTTAATTATCAGATATTCCTTTCTTAACTCTAAGTACTTGTCTATCATTTGTTCTTCTAAACTTTTTGCAATCTCTTTTGCTTTAATAACATGTCTTGCTTCAACATATCTAGAACCTTCAGATTTCGCTATATCTCCAGCAATTCTTACTAATCCACCTAAATCTCTTAACTTTAGTGTAAGCTTACCTTTCTTTCCAGCTCTTCTTCTAGCTTCTTTTATAATTTCAAGAACAGCATCTCTTGTAAAATGTGGAATGTTTCCGTCTTTTTTAACTTCTTGGGCAACAAATTGTACTAGTTTATTTCTGTTTTCATATGTATCATCCATTTCACTCTTCATATAAACCTCGTATCCATAACCTTTTATTCGATCCCTTAGTGCTGGATGTAGCTTTCTTATAGTTTCAGGATTACCAGCTGCAACAAGTATGAAATCACATGGTGCTGGAGATGTTCTAATAA
>JALTZH010000217.1 GCA_027051265.1 archaeon
TTAACGAGGTTTAAAATTGGATGAGAATCTTTATATTTTTCTATCAACCTTTTGGTTTCTTCTAATCCTTTTACTTTTAACGATTTTGATATAACGTTTTTTAAATCCTCTAACTCATAATGCATCTCAAAAAGTCTATCACCGATTCGTTTATAGTTTTCACGTTCCTTTAAATAATTTTTATAAGCTTCAATTTGTTTCTTTAACCTTATGATTAAGTTCGATATTTTTTGGTTAAAAAATTTGTTTAATTCGTTCTGGAATTGGATTATATCAAGATTTGTGAAATATTCATCACATGCATCTATAAAGTTATCAAATTCTATGTAATCATAACCCTCGTATGTTCTTAAACGAATTGGTATCAAATCTACATACTTATCATCATCGAGAATTATTCTTGGATTGTCTTTTCCTATAGAATTGATTAATTCGTTTAATTCGTTTAATATATCTCTAGCATCTTTAATTTCGATATTTTTAGACATTTTATCCAAACCTAATCGGAACAATATTTCTTCAGCATATAATTTACCTAGCTGTAAATCTCCGGCTAATACTTTTACGATTGGTTTTTTTTCCGAAAGTTTTGTCAATAGCGTTTCATCTATTTTTTTATATTTTTTCTCAGGAAATGTATACTTTTTTCCAGTTTCTAAAATTCTAGATTTCTCAACGGATTCTCTAAAAACACCTATGATATTGAAGTTATCATCCGTAAGTATTATATTTCCTCTACCAAATATTTCGAAGATTAAATAATAATCCTTAAAATTGTGAATCTTTAAAATTATTATCCTATCAAAATCATGCTGATAAACATCCTCTATAAAACCTCCGGAGAGATATTTTCTTAGGAACATTGAAAACATACTAGGTTTCTCTGGTGTCTTTCTTGAGTATCTACTTAAAAAAAACCTCTTACCAAGTTTATATACGAATTCATGCTTTCCTTTATTTGGAATATGAATTGTAAATTTAAAATCCTCGTTACTCAATTGATAAAACTTTTCTACACGAGCTCCTTTTACAAAATCCTTAAGTTCTCTAACCAATGCATATACATCGAAACTACTCATAACTTCTTTCATAAATAGAAAAATATCTATAACTATCTAACAATTAAACCTACATGATTTCCTACATATTTTTTTAACAAGCTAACTATCAAAAGGATACATTTATAAATCCATACGCTCTAATCTATTATGAAATATTCAATAGGAATTGGTAGTCTTATAGTATTTATTGCAGTAATTCTTATATCTGCAGTTGCTGCTAATATTCTTATACAAGTATCTAGCAATCTTCAACAAAAAGCACTATTAACAGGAAGGACATCTATTCAGGAAGTATCATCAGGGATAAAAGTTGTTACGATATATGGAAAGGCAAACATGTCAACGTTGAACGTTGAAAAACTCGCAATAATATTAGAGCTATCTCCGGGTAGTAGAGAGATCGATTTAAATACAACAAAAATAGAAATATCAGATACAACAAAACTCTCAATCCTATCGTATAATACTCAGGCTTTTTATGTTGGAGGAGATTTGTTTAACAATACAGCCTGGAATTATTTGGATGATAAAACATATGGAATTGTTGTACTAAACGATCTTGATGGTAGTATATCTAAATATAATCCGATAATGAATCGTGGTGATAGAGTGGCTTTAATTATAGATTCAAATAAAGTTTTCGGAGGATTATCTAAGAGTGATTACGTTTATGGAAAAGTTAAACCGGAGTACGGAGTATCTGCGTCGTTTGGCTTCTATATACCTTCATTAATTGAGGAGGTGATAATATTAAGCTAGAGGTCTTTCTTATATTTTTTGGTATTGTAATGTTATTCCTAACCGTTAATATAAA
>JALTZH010000218.1 GCA_027051265.1 archaeon
AAAACCACCTCTTGTTATTGCATATATTTTATTTTTATATAGATATATTCTAACATTATAACCGTTTAACTTTTCTTCAACAGCGATCTTATCCTTGAAATGTTTATAAATTACTGGTTTGAGATAAAAAGCCCTTCTTATCTTTGGATAACCTCTTATCGTTTCATAGTTTTCAACGTTTACAACCGTCCCTTCTTCTATATGAGAGATATCTCTTCTAAAAATTATATGTCTAAAAGGTTTCTCATTAATTTGAATTATACCTCTATCTATAGCACTTTTTAGACGCCATTCTTCTATTCTTAAAACTTTTGAGAGTTTTTCTATCATAACAATCTTATCAAATCAGTTTTCGTTATAATTCCATATAATTTCTCATCTCTTACAATTGGTAATCCTGAAATTTTTCTTTCCAACATAACTCTAACACAATTACCTATAGTCTCGTTATATTTTGCCGTTATAACATTTTGACTCATAACATCTTCAACGAGTAATTTTTTTATATTTTCTTCATAATATTTCTCTGGAATTGTTTTTTTTAATTTATAAAATGCACGAACTATATCTTTATCCGTAATTATACCAGATATTTTATCATCTTCAACTACAACTAATCTACCTACGTTTTTCTCAAGCATTATTCTACGTGCATGAATTACTCTATCCTTAGGTGTAACGGTTAAAACTTTGGTTCGTATATATCTTGTTATCTTCTCATCCATGTCGATTAACATCTTAAGAAGATCAGTTTTTGTCAGAATTCCAACGAGTTTATCTCCTTCAACTACTGGAAGCGTTGAAATTTTATGTATCAACATTAGATCACGAGCTTCATGAACTCTAGAATGTTTATCTATCGTTATTGGATTTTTACTCATAGCCATGCTTACATGTAATGTTGAAGGAGGGAGTCTCGCATATTTTTTACTTCCTAATATTTCCATTACATCTCTTAAAGTTATTATACCTACGAGTTTATCCTCTTCAACAACTATCAATCTAGAAACTTTTTTCTTCTCCATTAACATTAGTGCATCCTTTAAATTCTGATCTTTATCTATTTTTATAACATTTCTATTCATGATGTCTTCAACGATCATTTTAAACACCAATTATAAACGATTTCAATATCTCATCTTTTGTAATCATTCCAATATATTCTTCATTATCAACTACAGGTAAAGATGAAATATCTTTTTCGAGCATGATTTTTGATATGTTTATCATTAACTCATTCGGATTCGTTGTAATTAAATCTTTTCTCATGATGTCTTCTGCTACGATTTTTTTATTCCTTAAATCCTTATCTAAAGATTTCTTCAACAACTCTTTCTTACTAAAACTCGAAAACAGTGGAAGTTCCTTAAAATAGAAGAAAGCGATATCAGTTAACGATATAATACCAGCCGGTTTTCTTCCATCTAAGACGATAGCACGATCAACATTTCTTTCCAATATTCTTTCAATTATTTTGTTTAAAGAATGATTTCTATTAATTTCTGGAATTTTTTTGTTTAAAAAATCTTTAGCCACATGCTCTATATTTCCTATTTGATTATAAGCTCGAACTATATCGGTTTTGGTTAATATACCAACAATATCATTACCTTTTCTAACTAAAATTGCATTTAGATTGTTGTTTAACATTTTTTTAGCAGCTGTTTTTACAGAAGTTGATTCCTCAACGAAATCAATATTAGTATACATTATTCTATTTATTAAAATTTTATCGATTGGTCTCCTTTTATCTGGAGGAACCATTTGTAATAATCTCCTAGCTATATCTTTTTTACTTACTATACCTATAGGTTTATTATCTTCAACAATAAGGATTTGATCAACGTT
>JALTZH010000219.1 GCA_027051265.1 archaeon
ATCAAGTATCTTTCCTTTTGCTGTACGGAATATACCAAAGAGTTCATCAATATCAACAAATTTGACATATCCATCCTTAGTTAGATACCCTATTGAACCATTAGCTAAAGCAAGAATTCTCTTATTTTTCTCAAGTTCCCAATACTGGTTTTCCTCACAAATCATTTTAGTGCCAGCTGGGATTCTGCTCTGTCCCTCAAGAAATATTTCTCTATTTACCATAGTACTTCCAAACTTGCCAACCCTTTTTGGAGTTATTATTTGGATTTTTTCGAGATTATCATAATCAAACTTTCCGTTAGGCTCAAAAATATGGACAAATAATTCCCATAAACTTTCATTATCATTTTTTTGTTCTTGCTCATTTATCTCAAAAATAATTTGTTTTAACTTGTCTTTCAAATCATTTGCATCTCTAAAGTAACTTATCTTTAGTGTATCATCGGCTGATTTTGTTATCTCATGTACGTCTTCTAATAAAGGTTCTTTGTCACTTCTGAATAATTCGGCTAATTCTTCTATTTTAGCATATTTGTTATCGGTAATGGGGAATCGTAAGTTTATATTGAGGTGACAATATTTGCTTTCGAGCCCTTTATTTTTAAGATAGTATATAAGGTCAATAAATGGTCTACCCACACCTATAGGAGGAAGTTGTTTTTCATCTCCTATGATTATTAAGTGCTGGAGTGTAGAAGGATTTATCAGGCTAAATAAAAGGCAAAGGAGAACTTCATCCACCATTGAGGCTTCATCAATTATAACAACCTTTGGGTTAAGTTGCCAACGTCTTGCCAATTTATTGAAGTCATTTATAAATTCATATTGTCCCTCTAAGATCTTTGAGGCAAAGTCTACAAGCTTAAATATCTCGCTCCTACGTTCCCACGATAATCCTTTGGTTCTTTCAAATAATTCCCTATATATAAACCTATGAATTGTCGAAATTTTAATATTTAAGTCTTTATCTAATCCTATTTCTTTTAAACGTTTCCAAATAACCAAACTTGCCTTGCCAGTAGGAGTAAAAATAAAAATAGGTATTTTTCTCTGTCTTTTAAATACATCGGTCAGATTAATGATTGCGGAAGTTTTTCCGCTTCCAGCTTTCCCGCTTATAACAACCAATTTGTTGTGAAGTATTTTTTGATAAAGTTCGGTTCTCTCCATCTTAAAATATTGTTGCGTATTATCATCTCTAAGTCTATCTTTAAATTTCTCAATATCTTTTCTTACTAAATTGTCCACAATATGTTGATCAACATTGTATTCCACTTTTTTCACTTTTTCAATAAATTCTTCAATTATTCTCTCTATTTTTTCCAGAGATTTTAGCTGATAAATCATTTGCCCGTCAATGGAGATTACTTTGAATTGTTCTTTAAACCTTGGGTTATTCTCGTACTCACTTAATAGTAATTGGCCAATTTCAAAATCCTGTTGAATGTAATATAAAGGATAACCTTTGATTTTCTCTATAATTTCGTCTCTTGATAGATATGTATGTCCATTGTTTAGAGTAGCATTTCTAAGAATCAGGGTTATCAAAGACCTAATTCTTTCCAGTGATTTGGCAGTATACAAAGCTTTCCAATTTGTATATTTCGGGTCAGGGATAAGTGCAATATCTAAATGATAAACGGAAATGCCATAATCATTGTTATCTATATCCCAGTCGTCATCTTTAATATCATAAGGATATTCTTCTAAAATAGAATAAGGATTCGCTTTAAAATTATCAAATCCTTTTTTGCTAATAAAATCAATCACATTTTTGAATTGTTGTTTTGAAAAATCAAATCGTGCTAAAAAAGTAAAGATATTAAATTGAGATTTT
>JALTZH010000220.1 GCA_027051265.1 archaeon
GTTATAACGTATGTGAGTTTCTCTTGCAATTATTCTATTGCTGTTAGTAATTCTAAATTTATAAAAAAATGTTATTTCGTTTTTTCTCTTATATTTATTTTTTACTTCCATAGCTTCCTTTTTAGTTATTAAATTCTTTTTACTCTGTTGTATGTTTAAATTATAGTAAAAAAGTTTTATGCGTGAAAATGACGTAGGTTTACGAACTTTTGTTCAAATCTTTTCCTTTAAAAGATTTATTATATCACTCTTTATCGAGGAAATTTCTCGTCTCAAAAATTTTATCTCTTCCTCAATGCTCTCGAATCTTTTATCAACCTGTTCAAATCTTTTATCCACTTGCTCAAACCTTTTATCTATTTGCTCAAACCTCTTCTCAACTTGCTCGAATCTTTTTTCGACATAATTTTTTAGGTCATCGATTTTTTTATCCATCTCGTTGAACCTTCTATTGGTATCGTTTTTGAAATCTTCCAACGATTTAGCAATGGATTCCTGATCTTTTCTCATTTGGCTAATAATTAGAAGTTGAACTTCGGCATCACTTAATTTCTTACCTTCTTTGATTTTGTTGATTATTCTTTCAAATGCTTCTCTTATAATTGTATCTATAAGTGTTGTAATCACTTCCATATTCAATCGATTTTTCTTAACCTTAGAAAAGTTTTCAAAACTTTTATAAAACACAACGATTAATTTTGATGCATCGTAACCTTCTATTTCAAGAAGATTTCTAACAAAAAGCAAAATATAAACAGGACAATTCACTAAGATTTAGTTCTATTATATTTTTTAGAGAATTCTTATTTATATTTTTCTCAATACCTCTTTTAATATGGAGACTTAACATAAATCATTTGCTGTGAGGGAATCTTGCCCTCTAGGACGGGGAGAAAGTAAGAGTAAACTTAGTTTTTTAAAATGATTTATAATTAAAAATATATGAAAGCTATCTATAGCATAATAATAGCAATAATTCTTGCAGCTATTGGACAAGTTTTGTGGAAATTTGGTATGAAAAAAGTTGGAATTATAGAGGATATTACCTTAGAGAATATAATAAAAATATTCTCAAATATATATGTTAACATGGGTATTGTATGTTATGCTATTAGCACAATTTTTTGGCTCATCTCTTTATCAAAGAAAGACTTGAGTTATGTGTATCCATTTATTGCTGGAACATATGTTATAGTTATCTTTCTATCCTATTTCTTTTTTAAAGAAAACATAAATATGTATAGGATTTTTGGTTCAATTTTAATTCTTTTTGGACTTTATATCATACTAAGAGGCTAGAAGATAAGTTTTAGTAATTCATTGTAAATATCTCATTTATAACCATTTTAGATTTCTGGAATTATTTCTTCAACAACCTTTTCCAAAGCTTCTTCCTCATTATATGCGGGTAGAATAATTGAAATTTTTGAAGTAAACATTATACCAAACCTCTAAAGCAAATAATGACCATGCAACCAATGCATGATGATAATTTTCAATCATTCCTCTTTTAATTTTTTCCTCAACATATTTCAAAGAATTTTTATCAAAATATTTTCTAAGAAATTCTCCTTCCAAATGTTGTAGAACTATATCTCTCATTTCTCCTCTAATCCAGTAATCTATTGGAACACCAAAACCCTGTTTTTTTCTCCACAGGATTTCCTTGGGTAACTTTATTTCTCCCGCTTTTCTTAGAATCCATTTTCCCCTACCATTTTTTATTTTAAGGTCCGGTGGAATTTTATAAGAAAATTCAACTATTTTCTTATCCATTAAGATAAGTCTCTCTTCTATACCGTTTGCCATCGTTGCTTTATCGGCTTTCATCAGATACTTTTCGGCAAGGAGATTTTTTAGATCTAGTGCTAACATTAAATTCAAAGGGTTCTTCACATTCTTAGGTATAATTGCTTTCCTATAAATATCGATACGCTTTTTCCTCTTTAGAAGCCATAATATCTCATGATCACTCATTCCACGTGTGGTATAGAGATGAGCTTTTATCAAATCATCATGACTCAAATAGTATAGTCTTCTTACATTTCTATTAATCCATGGATTTCCCTTAATTGATAAAGGTAGGATTTCTACGGATTTTCCTATTAATTTTCTCAAAATTTTTGGTACTTTTAGATTCACGAAGTATTTTAGATTAGTTTTATAATTTCCATAACCACCAAATAATTCATCTCCAGCTTCTCCAGCTAAAACAACTTTAACATATCTGTTAGCCTCTTTTGATAGGAAATAGTTTGCAACTATAGCAGCATCTCCAACGGGTTCATCGAAATGCCAAGCTACTTTATAGAATTCTTTGATAACATCCTTTTCATCTATAACGATTTCATGATGAATTGTACCCAAATGCTCAGCAACTTTTCTTGCATAATCCAATTCGGAAAAGTATTTAAATCCCATACTAAACGTATGAAAATCGTAATCAACATAGTTCCTTGCAAATGCTATTGCTGTACTTGAATCTATTCCACCTGAGAGAAAGGCACCAACTGGTACATCACTCCTTAACCTTAATCTCGCGGATTCATCCAGTAATTTTCTCAACTCATTTATGAAATAATTTTCATCCCTATCGTTGATTATATTTTCTTTTATATCCCAATATTTATCTATATATAATCTTTTATTTTTTAAATCAAATACTAAGAAATGTCCACCCAAAACTTTCTTTACATCTTCGAACATTGTTTGATCTCCTATAGTATATTGGAATGCTAAGAATGAATAAAACGCTTCAAAATTTATTTTCTTAGGGATTTCGTGTAAAAGTAATGCTTTTATCTCACTGGCAAATATGAATCTATTACCATCGAAATAATAATATATGGGTTTTTTTCCAACAGGGTCTCTTGCAAGAATTAATATCTTTTTATTCAAATCATAGAGTGCGAGAGCAAACATTCCTCTTAGTTTATTTAAAAATCCTAATCCGTACTCTTCATATGCATGTATTATAACTTCCGTATCCGTATTACTTTTAAATTCATGTCCATATTCTTCAAGTTCTTTTCTCAACTCTATGTAATTATAAATTTCTCCGTTGTATGTTATCCAAATACTATCATCTTCATTACTCATGGGCTGTCTTCCTCTTTTACTTAAATCTATTATACTTAACCTTGTATGTCCTAGAGTTATGTAGTCATCTATGTAAAAACCGAAATCATCAGGGCCACGATGTCTTAACGTTTGAATCATTTTTAATACAAGGTTTTTATCCTGAAAGTTAAAACCCATTATACCACACATACCGGAACTCTTGGTGTTAGTTTTAGATATGTAGCAAATATACCAAGAATTGATAGTATTGTATATCTATTTTTATAATTTTTTAGTTGGTTTATAAAGTATCTTCTTGCTTTATCATATTCCTTATTTATCAGATACGATAATCCAACAACAAAATCATACCTTGCTGCTAATTCTCTTATTATTTTTTCATGCAGCTTTTTAATTATAATATCATTAAAATGTATGTTTAAAGATGATAGTCTTTCATTATATTCCTTTAGAAAATCTAGTATAAATTTAGAGGAGGTCTTTGCGAATTCTAAACTCTTTCCAAATGATATCGAAAGAGGATGTTTTCTATAAAATGCGAGAATCTTTGGTATGTAATAAAATTTACCTTCTAAAGATAATCTGATCAATGTTGGAAAATCTTCCGCAGGTAATCCATCAACCTGTACAAATCCACCAATTTTTTCCAGGATATCTCTTCTAATAATTAGTGTAGGTGCAGGAATAAAATTTTTAAGTAAGAAAAACATTTTTAAGGATGAACCAATAGGATTGTTATACAACATTTTTTTAGGAGCTTTTGGTTTTCTTCTACTAATTCTTTCATCAAAAACGTTAATAATGCATACATCACCATAACAGAGAATAACATCACAATCTTCTCTAAAAATTTTAACCTGGAGATCTAATTTATATCTTGGCCAATAATCATCACCTGCAAGAAGTGCTATTAAATCGCCAGTGGATTTTTTAAACGCGATATTAAATGTTTCAACTATTTTTTCAACACCTTTTCTTTTCTGTCTTATGTAAATAATTCTCGGATCATCAAAACTTTTAATAATTTTAGGTGTATTGTCTGTTGAACCATCATCTATTATAATCCATTCCCAATTTCTATATGTTTGATTTAAAACACTATGAATACATTTTTTTATATATCTCTCTACATTATAAACAGGTGTAAGAATGCTAACCAAAGGTTTGCTTTTCATAGACACGACACGATATCTTTAATATTTTTACATACATATAAGATTTCTTCATATCTTATGTAAGGAAATAACGGTAAACTTAAGATTTCTCTGGAGATCCTTTCGGTTATTGGTAATGAGACTTTTGATATGTTCATAAACGCTTTTTGTAAATGAATTGGAACTGGATAATGAATTGCGGTTTCAACTCCTCGTTTCAATAACTCTTCACGTACTAGATCTCTTTTTTTTATCCTTATAACGTATAAATGGTAAACATGTTTATTATATGAAGCTTCATAAGGAACAATAACGGTATCCTTTAAATTCTCATTATACAATTTTGCTGCATCTCTTCTCATATTATTCCACTTATCCAAATATTTTAACTTTACTCTTAAAACTAATCCCTTTATTTCATCCAAACGAAAATTTCCTCCTATAATCTCATGAACGTATTTTTTTCTTGAACCGTGATTTTTTAACAATTTAACTTTTTCAGCCAGTTCATCATCGTTTGTTGTAATCGCACCTCCTTCTCCAATAGTGCCTAAATTTTTCGAGGGATAAAAGCTGAAGGCCGCAATATGACCTAATGATCCTGCTTTTCTTTTTTTATATTCTGCACCATGTGCCTGGCATGCATCTTCAATCACGTATAATCCATACTTTTCGGCAATTTCATTAATGTAATCCATATCACAACATTGACCATATAAATGGACTGGTATAACTGCTTTTGTTTTCTCTGTAATATTTTTCTCAATTTCTTCAGGATTTATCGTATATGTATATTCATCTATATCTACAAAAACGGGCTTTGCTCCCAATAAAGATATGGCTTCAGCTGTTGCTATGAAAGTATTAGCCGGTAGAATTACTTCATCTCCAGGCTTTATTCCTATAGCTTTTAACGCAAGATAGAGTGCAGATGTTCCGGAATTTGTTACAATACAATGTTTTACATTACAATATTTGGCAAATTCTTCTTCGAATAATTTAACGTTAGTATCTTCTACAAATTTTGAAGTGAAAAGTATTTCATATATTCCCTTTTCTATTTCGGGTAAAATTTCTTTTAGTATTCTTGATAAATCCAAAAATGGAACACTTTTAATATTGAAATCTAAACGTAAAAATTCCTCAGGTGTTAATATCCTTTCATCCTTTGGATAATCTTTTTTGTTCCAAGTTATAAAATAATCTAAAAATATTGATGAATGATAATTCATACCATCCTCAAAATCTTTAAAATTTAAAGCTCTTAGGATATCATCATTTTTTATGGGAATAATATTTACATACGATAATAATTCCCTCAAAAAATCTCTTGTAGACTTCCTATTAAGCTCCTTTTCAAGGATATAATTAACTATACCAATTATACAAGAAGATGTATAACATTGTATTAACCCTCTCTTACATAATTCAAGAATAGCTAGAGAATATTCATATCTTTCACGTTTAAGAAATATATCAAGTATTACATTTGCATCCAAAAAAACTTTAAGCATATTTCTTCAGCAAATATTTATAATAACTCTCTTTGATATCTTCTTCAGGTTTTATTCTTATCTGTGTAATAATTTTTAAGAAGTTATCACTAAAGGTTAAATCTATTCCCGTTCTGTTCTTAACCTCTTTCTTTAAACGTTCCACCAGTTGTTTTTTAAATTCATTCTGAAATATTAATACGATTAATGATAATAGTTCTAGTAAAACATCCTCAGATTTTTTTGGAGATTTTACTGAAGCCCTTTCCCATAAGCTTAAGATTTCTTCTTTAGTAATTTCCTTCATATATTTCTCATAAAAACTTTTATATATATTATATAAATCTTCAGATAATATTATTTCAATTGAATATATATCCTTTTCAAGTTTTTTTTCAAGAATACGCAACATTTCTAATCACCTAATAATCTCATATCCACACTTTTCACATTTAATTTTACTATTTTTAACATCGTATATAATATTATTACATTTACATCTAACACCTTTAATTTCCGCAGGGATACCGTATGCGAGTGCATGGTTTGGGATATTTTTTGTGACGATTGATCCTGCGCCTATTAATGAATATTTTCCAATTCTTACTGGTAATATAATTGAGCCACTACCTATGGAAGCGAAGTCTTCAACAATAGTTTCGAGGAGATTCCACTCGTTTGTTATCATTTTACCGAATTCGTTTACAGCTCTTGGATATTTATCGTTTATAAATATTACACCATGTCCTATGAAAACGCCCTTCCCTATTTTTACGCCCTCACAAATGAAAGAATGGGACTGAATCTTACAGTTCTCCCCTATTATAACATTTTTCTGAATCTCAACGAATGGGCCTATTTTTGTATTTCTTCCAATTTTACATCCGTATAGGTTGCAAAAGCCAAATATCTTGCAGTTATCCTCTATTACAACATCATCCTGAATGAATGAATAAGGGCCTATATAAACGTTCTTACCAATCTTTGCTCTATTACTTATTATAGCTGTTGGATGTGTTACCATTCTATTTCAACCTCCTTTCCCTCCCTTAAACTTTTATCACAGGCTTCCAATAACTTAACGACTTTTAATCCTTCGTATCCATCCACCAGAGGTTTTTTCTTATTTATTAGGCAGTCAACGATATGTTCAACCTCGATACGTAAAGGTTCTTTGTTTTCAATTTTAGGAACGTATATATCTCCGCTTCTATAAGTTGGGAAGAATGGGCTTTCCTTAGATAAGTCAACTTCGACACCTTTATCATAAACCTTTACCTTTTCAAACGGATTCGTATCATCGTATAAAATCATTTTTTTATCACCCGCAATAATAATCTTTCTGATTTTAACCGGGGAGAGCCATGAGACATGGATATGAGCTATGAATCCGTTATCATATCTTATCATGATATGTGCCAAATCTTCATAATACGGATGCTTATGTTTTGAGCCAATTGCTATTAAACTTTTTGGTTTGAAATTGAAGAGGAAGGTTAATATCGAAAAATCATGAGGGGCCAAATCCCAAATAACGTTTACATCCTTTTGTAAGAGACCGAGATTTATCCTTTCAGAATCGAAATACAGGGGTTTACCAATCTCGTTTATTATTTCCTTTATTTTTCTAACCGGTGGTGAGAAAACGAAGGTGTGATCGACGAAAATGTATAAATTCAATTCCTTTGCAATTTCTATCAATTCCTCAGCATCCTTAACTTTTGTTGTCATTGGTTTTTCGATCAATACATTTTTTCCAGATTCTAAGCATTCCTTGGCAATTTTATAATGTGTTGCTGGAGGCGTTGCTATGCATATGAGATCTACCTTGTCGTCCTTTAATATTTCCTTATAATCCTTTGTAACTTTAATATTTGGATATCTCTTCTTTATCTTCATAAGGTTCTCTTCCAATAAATCACATGCATAAATTACTTTCGCATTATCCACCGCTTCAAAGTTCCTAACAAGATTCGGCCCCCAATAACCTAGACCTATCACAGCTACGTTTATCATAATACTTAATATATGAAGAGTGCTGCAATATTACTAACTATTCATGGAAATTTTAAGGAAATGCTTACAAAAACGAAAGGAAGTATTTCAAGAATTAACGAATTTCTATTAATAAAAAAATTTTCTAAAAAATACAAAAAAGTATTTATATTTAGCGACGATAAAAAAGATTTCAGTCATATTTTGCCAAGAAATTGTATTCATATTAGATTGAAAAATTCTTTGATATATTTATTATTTGGATGGCTTATATTCCATTACTATGTAAGAAGATATAAGATTAAAGTTGCCTATCTAGTAGGTTCTCCTGCATTACCATTGGTATTTTTAAAGCCAAAAAATGTTATAACGATTCTTGAATACAATTATCTTTGGAATTCTTCATATAGATATGATAAAAGCTTAACTCTAAGAAAAAAACTTATTAAAAATGGAATTACATCTTTTCTAATATCTCTATTGGAAAAATTTTTGGTCAGAAATTTTGTAAATTTTATAATAATAGGCACGCATGAAGCTTATGATTTTATATCAAAAAAATGTTATCTTACCGATAAGAAAAGGTGTAATATTGGATTGCTTTAATCCGGATAAAATAAAACCTCACAAAATATATGATAAAATTAAAGGAAGAGTATTGGTTTTTATCGGTAGATTGGTTCCAACAAAGGATCCGATAACTTTATTAAAAGCTTTTAGAATAGTCAAAAAATATTATAATGATGTAAAATTGATAATCTGTGGAGATGGTGAGTTAAAAAAATATTGTGAAAGGCTATCGGATAATGATGTTCATTTCTTAGGTTACGTGAAAGAAATACCTTCAATACTCAAAGGTGCAGATATATATGTTCATCCATCCATATACGACCCTTCTCCACGTGCTTTACTTGAAGCAATGGCAATGGGTAAAGCTTGCGTTGCTACGATTGGAACAAAAGATTATTTGTTGGGATGTGGTATATTAGTAAAACCAAAAAATCCAGAAATGTTAGCTAGAGCAATAATATATTTGTTGAAAAATAGAAAATTGATGAAAGAATTGGGTAAAAAAGCCAGAGAACGAATCTTAGAATATCATGATTACGAAAAAAATATAGAGTTTCTCATGGAAATTTTGGAAAGATTTTATGAAAGAAATTGAACAAATATTGCACGAATTAAATGAAAGTGAGAAGAAATTTTATGAGGAGAAAAGGGTACTCGTAACAGGTGGCGCAGGATTTTTAGGTTCATGGCTTTGCGAAACGTTGATTAGGTTAGGTTCGGAGGTTACGTG
>JALTZH010000221.1 GCA_027051265.1 archaeon
AGAGCAATTTGGGGAGCAGTAACGGCGAATTTGACAAGAGTTTTATATGATCAATCGGAAAGTGATAGGTATAACGATGTGGGTAAATTCGTCAAAAATAACATAAGAACAACATACTTTTATCCAGCGGTTTGTGAAAAAGAATCGAATTCAAATTTAAGTAATTTTTTCGTAGAGATTAAGAATAAGATTTACCGTGTTTTTATACCAAAGTATGATGAAGAAATAAGGTATGGCAGTTTGAACAAGGAAGATTTTGAAAAGAAATTCATAGGTTCATTTGTATCTACAGCACTCAAACCAGAAACGAAAACAGCTGAAGAAGGAAGCCTTCACGAAATCGAATACATAAAGAACAAGATTAATATAGGAGGAAAAGCTGCCAATATATACTGGGTCGGATATATTTTTGCAAACGAGAAAAAATATAAAGATTTTTCCATCGAATTTACCAAGGATGTTATGATAATAAAAAAGGATGATAAGGAATTTTCATTCAGAGATAAAATCTTAAAAACTATCTTTGTTGGAGGAGAAAGAAATTATGGATTCGGTAGACTAAGCATTGTTGATATGGAAAGATGTAATGGAGAAAAAATCTTCAACTCAAATATATCGATCAATTTAAATACCAATGAACCTCTTATTGAAATTCGTGGAGAAAAAATTGCACTTGCACATGTAAACATAGAAGGTCTCGAGATAAGTCATATAAAAGGAGATATAGAACCACTAGTTGGTAGAGAGTGGAGTAAAGATAAAGGAGCTGGTAATAAAATATCCGATGCTAAAATATCTTTAATTCCTGGAACAATATTTGAATTGAAAAATGATGTACAGCTTAAGATAAGCAATTTTGGGATCTGGGAAAAAGCTTAAGATACGATATTCGTCTAAAAAAATCAGCAATCCTTTTATCTAGCACGTAAGCTGAATAAGATAATTCTATCGATTTCAATTTATTCCTCCTTTAATTCAAACTTTTTCAAAACAAATTCTCTAACCTTCTCAGCTATTTCTATCGATTCTTTAGCATCTTCTTCTGTTATTTCCATTAGAGGTAAGTATCTGGTTGTTGTATAATATTTTGATAATTCCTGAGGGTTTATTTCAAACAAATATTCAAAACTTTTGTCAACTTTAATACAACTTTTGATGAGAAAGGCTATCGAATGAGTAAAGGGATATCTATCCTCCTTCTTCAATAAATAAGCTTTAAGGAATTTTTCAACGGCTTGTTGATAATGAAAAGCACAGGTTCTAAACTTCTTATTTTTAAATAATTCTTTTGCAGCTCCCAAATCCTCTTCCGCTATTTCTAGTAATCTTTTAACATCCGGATTCATATCATTATCCCTTCCTTCTCCGCATGATAAAATACATAAGCCGGTCTCTTATATTTTTCAAAGGTTTCTCTATCTACAACTATAATCTCAGGTATTATCCCTAGATAAACAAGCCCCTTCTCCAACTCTCCCCAAAAGGTATTAAGCAATTTTTCTATTCAACCTATTTTTAGTAACTATTAATAAATCCCAGTCGGAATCTTCTCTATAATCTCCTCTTGCACGTGAACCGAATAAGATAATTTTGTCTACTTCGATGTTATACTTTTTTGCCACGTTTAGGATTATCTCTTTGATAAGTTTAAGCCTTTCCTCCATAGAAAAAATGGATTTTTTAACATTTAAATTTTATACTTTCGATGAAATATTTTAAAGGCGTTACGATGCAGGATATTTTTATGATTGACATTGCAAAGATAAAGGACGAGTTGCTTAAGGATAAAGATTTTCTTCGTGGCATTGTTATAGAA
>JALTZH010000222.1 GCA_027051265.1 archaeon
TCAGAACGTAGTATATCGCTTTTCCACGTCCTCTTCTCTCTATCAGATTCAGATTAATTAGATTGTTTAACCACCGGTTTGCTGTATCTCTGCTAACTCCATATTTTTTCTGAATATCAGAGCTCGTCATTCTCCCTCTTTTTATAATCATCTGTATTATTTCTTTATCTTTTGCGTTTAAGCCAAGAGAATTCAGATACTCATCAGTAAGTTTAGATTTTCTGAATATAACAACAATATTGTTATATTTTATTTCAAACTCCGGCTCTGGCAGTTCCCATTCTCTGCACCATTTGATTATTTTATTTGTTCCAGTGCCTACTTCTTCCATATATCCTGCTAAAAAGAAGATTCGCGCTATTATTGGGTTGAATGGCTCAGAAGTATGCTCTTCTTTGAGGGTGTCAACAGTCCAACCTTCTGGTAGCTTGCCGGGATTCCAGAATTCTATTCTGTCATCGAATATTCTCACCTGCACTTTGGATGGAATACGATAGTCTCTGTGCACAATTGCGTTGACAAGAGCCTCTCTAATCGCCTTTGGAGGATATTCCCATTTTTCCTGTCTTTCAATTTTTCCATCTTCTATCCAGGCTCGCAGCGATATATTTTTAAAAATGAATTTTTCTGCTTCTTCCACTTCTGTGAGCAAATCAGATTGTATCTCCCTAAAATCAAGCATATCATCTGTTACATCCGTCCCTTTAAAACGAATGCATTTTATACTTGCCTGAGGAAAATACTCCTGAGGGTTCTTGCCGAATAAAAGGATACCTGCATTTGTTAAAGCATCACCTTTTAATAATTTGAATCTTCTTAGAATGCTCAAAATATCATCTGTTTCCTCAATATCAAGATTTCTTTTTTCTTTTATTTTCCTGATAAAATTCTTTATTTTTTCTTTATCAATATCTTCAATATCTGCATCCTCTAATATCTGTCCATCAAAATATATCTCTTTTCTGTGTATTTCAAGGATTCGTTTTTTGTATTCGTCCTTACTCATCTTTACTGTGCTTTTTCCCACTCTCTTGTAGGGTATTCCAAAGGCAAGAACAACATCGTAGGGAAATTTTTCAACTTTTACTGCTATAACTTTTTTATTCTCAAAGGATACTAAAGTGATTTCCGGGTAGATCTTTGGCTCAGTGTTTGTCAGTATTTTATTTGTTAGGTCTTCTATTGTTCCTCTGCCAATAAGTAATCCGTGAACTTTCCTTCTGTCATCTACTCCAATGAGTATTATTCCACCTTTTGTATTTGAAAATGCAGATATTGTTTCAATTATTTCTTTCCACTCGGAGAGAGATTTTTTGAATTCAAGGGTCTCTGACTCACCTTTTGAAATTAGCTCTTTTAAATTCATTCTTCTCCCTCAATCACCCTCACCCACTCATGGCTTTTTATCCTCTCAATCAGCTCTTTGATTTTTTCATCGCTGAGTAGGGATTGATGCACCTCTTCAATTATCTCCATATTCTCCTTCTCCAGCTTTTGAAGTTCTTTTTCTTCTTTATCTGTGAGTTCGCCCTCAAGCTGCTTTTTCCAACTCCTCCAGAGTTCAGCCCTGCAATCCGCTCTTCATCAGGCTTTAGCCTTTGCAAATCTTCGATCATTCTCCGCTTAAACTCCTCTCTTAAATTATACCCCTCTACAAGCTCCTCCTTTGTTGGATATGTGGTTTCATTTCCCATTACAATTTTTAAGAAAGGCAGGTTATCATAGCTGTTCGGGAAGTCATCTTTTACCAGTGAGAATCCACTCAGAAAAAAGTAACCAATGGCGAATTTGGCTTCTTTTGATTTTTTAAGC